>JBOFTL010001281.1:0-2333 GCA_051652045.1 Microcoleus sp.
CTGTTAACAGCATCGATCGCATTTCTCAGAATGCTGGCAAATGCCTGATTCAATTGGCTGGGATGACACAGCAACAGTGGCAGATTGCTGTACTCCTTAACTACAGCTATTTTATTTTCTAGCTTGTGGCCCAGCAGCAGCAGAACGCTATCAATACCGTCTTGAATGTTGGCGCGTTCTTTGTCAGCATCGTCAGGGAGAGAAAAATTCTGTAAAGATAGAACAAGCTGCCGAATGCGATCTGCTCCCATTTTTAGAGAATTGAGAATCTGCGGCACATCTTCGCTGACAAAACTCAAGTCTATCGCTTCTATTTCGCTAGCGATTTCCGGCATCGGTTCGGGATAGTGTTGGTTGTAGAGATGAATGATATCGAGCAAATCTTTTATCGAATCGCTGAGGTGAATTAAACTGCCGTAAATAAAGTTAATTGGGTTGTTAATTTCCCTGGCAATTCCAGCAGCAAGTTCGCCCAAAACTGACATTTTTTCGCTCTGTATTAAATGTTCCTCAGTTTTTCTGAGTTTTGCCAATACTTCTTCCAAAAGTTTGAGCTGTTCCTGAATTTGCTGGTGGAGGTAGGATTGAGAAATTGCAATAGCCAGGGAATCCGCCACCGCTTCCAAAACTTCTATCTCTTCCTCTGTCGCAAACTCCCTGTTAGCGCAAGCAAACAGATAGCCCAGTCGGTTAGTTTGAGTCAGCACCGGTACGGCGGTGTAGCGCAGGTGTGTGAGTTTCAGGTGCGCGGGTTCGCCAGATCCTGCGATAGAAGAAACCGCAGTCTCTTTCAATAGAACTGATTCGCTGCGGTGGAGTCGCGCTACTAAATCTCCCGACGGGCCTGACTCTGCGCCGAAGGTGCCCAACATTGCCGGCAAACCTTGGCGACAGTATTCCCAGCAGAATTCTAAAGTGTCTTGTTGGGGGTTGTACCAGCCGAAAATTGCTCTTTCTAAATGCAGCAAAGCGCTGAGTTCTTCAACTGTGGTTTGCAAAATTCGATCGAGGTTTAAGGAAGCGCGAATCCTGCCGGTCAATCGGTGCAGCATGGCTTCTGTACGGAGGCGCATCTGATTTTTTGCCCCGAGATTCAGTGCGGTAATTACTGCGAGGACAGCCCCCAGCCAGAATCCGGCGGTAATTGCTGTCAGTACGTATAATGAGTGCAGTTCTTTTTCAAGGTTATAGCGAGGAATTACTAGGGCGATCGACCATTCAGCTTGTTCTAAGGGAAGATAGGCAACATATACTTGGGTGTCGTTCAATTGAGTTTGCACGATCGCTGTTTTTTGGTAAACCATCTTGCGAGCTATACTCGCTAAGTTAGGATCTTTTGAGTCTAAAAAACTGGCAGCAGGTCGATCGATATTTCCGGTCACATTGGCATCGGGATGGATGATTGGTACTCCTTGCGAATTGAGAATAAAAGCGTAACTTCCCTCTCCGTATTCCATTTTGCCTGCAATTTCTATTAACCGATCGATACTAATAACGCCGTTCATGACTCCGATCGGTCGATCGGTTGTTTTTACCTCGCGATTTGTCCCTAACGAGTATATGGGAGCGGAAATGGGAATGATTATTTTGTTTTTCAGCGAGCGAGAAATTGTCGGATCGGAAACATATACTTCTCCTGCCATTGCTTTTTGAAAGTGTTGCCGATCTTTGACATTAGCTTTAGCTTTTCCAACTTTTGTAGTGTAATAAGAACCGTCATCATCAATCAGAGCAAAATGGTAAAACTCTCTGAGACGAATTCTTTCTGTTTGCAAATAAGGTTCTGCTAACCGCCACTTCATCGAACCGACGATCGGAGTATTGGCGAGCATTTCTACTTCGCCCTTTCTAGCTGCAATCCACCGATCGATATTGTCACTTCTTTGCTTGACTTCCAAGAACACTTTTTGCTCTAAATTAGTAAGAATCAAGCGGCGAACAATGTTATAACTGATACCAGCAGTAGCACTTGCTGCTGCAATTATGCAGCCTAAAATGAACAAAACAGCGATATAGCGAAGGCGGCTTTCGCAGTTAAATCGCGCTGGTAATAGTCGAGTTAAGGTCCACCACTGCGCTTTGGCAAAGCTTCGCATAATTCGATCGATTTGTGGGATTGAAATCTGAGATCGTCTGCAATGCACCCGAGCTTCCCAATAGTAGGGAACTCATAATATTCAATAATTGCGGGGGGGGTTATTAACTTTTCCCCCTGACAATTTCACCCTGTTCAACTGGAAGTTGATTTTACCATATTTCGGTAAAATTATCGCATTTCAACAATATATAGCGATCGCAAATCATTTGTAAATTTCTTGCTCCCTCCCCTTGCT
>JBOFTL010001282.1:0-3469 GCA_051652045.1 Microcoleus sp.
ATCGCGCCTCATCTTTATTGTCTATTTAACACTTGATTCGCATTAATTCAATGTTTTTCGATCGGCAGTCAGTTTTTTAAATAAACCTTAGTCTGTGACATACCTCCAGCCTTGAGGTTCGTATTCCCGCTGAATCCGCACCATCCAATCACCTTGGGGAATTGCAATAGCTTTGTGTTCTTCGTGACTCAGCAATGCTGTCGGCGAAAGCACCCGCAAATACAGAGTACCATCTTTTTCATAAAGCTCAGCTTGCCCTTCAATAATTCGGTGAGAATGTCCGGTAACTTCCCCTTCAGCTAGCGTTAGGTGAGGCTGTTTTTGTCCTTGAATTTGCTCTGCAGGAGTGAGAATTACGTCGCCTTGGCGGATCGGTTTCATAGTTTTTTTGATTAATCTTGTGTGGTGGTATTTGTAGAGCGATCGCTCTTTCTATATCGTCTATAATACGAATGTGCTACAAAAAATGTCAAGGATCTAGTTTGATAATTTTTGATAAGGGATGGGGAGACATTATGAATCTGCGCCAGCGAATCATTTATATTGTTGTCTCTTATCCATTTATAGTATATGCGATCGCCTATATTGCAGTTTGTCTCGATCCTTATTGGTACGATCCGTATCCCCTACGAGAATACATTCCCCAGTCCGATCGCTGGGCTTGGGCTTTAGTATTATCGTGGTTTTATATTTTTTGGGGTTTGCCTTTACTATTGGCTGTAATTGCCTTGATGTTCTATCTATCTCGAAGATAGCTTTAATAAAAAAATAGCTATGAATTTTCGCCAACAAATCCTGTTATCTATTATTGCTTACCCGTTTATCTTGTATGCAGTTGCTTGCGTGTCAGTTTGGATCGACCCTTATTGGTATGACGATCGCACTTTCAGACGCATCTACATCCCGCGATCGGAGCGATGGCTGTGGGCTTTTGTAAGATTAGTTAAATATTTAGATGATTTGCTAAAGTTGCTTGTCTTAGTTTTGTTAGTTACATTGGCAGTTATGGCAGTATTAATGCTGTGGGTCGTAATTGTAAATTAACCTGCCATGTTAATATTAATTGTAACAATACCATGATTTATACGCTATAGCAAATCCACAACCAGTGCGTAGGTTGGGTTGAGGAACGAAACCCAACGCGATCGCTACAATTCGCCTTAAATTAATGGAGTGCGTAGGTTGGGTTGAGGAACGAAACCCAACGCGATCGCTAAAATTCGCATTAAATTAATGGAGTTCAAGTTTGTACTGAAAATTCCTCTGGTTCAATATCCCAATTCACCCAACGAATTGCCTCGCGGGCCGTTAGCGAAGCCCTCGAAGAGGATCGCACGTCAGGAGGCACTCGCAAAGCATGAATAAATCCCGTACTCGGACAAGTCATTTTTAATAAATAAATTGGCTCGACATCGGCATTATCTATTTTTAACAGAGTGTATTCTTGCCAACTATCTAATTCTACGGCTTGCAACTCTGAACAAATTCTAGCGTAACCAATTCCTTGAATTAACACTCGCCGAAGTTCAGCATTTTCTTCCTCTAAAATCCATCGTGCTTCCCACTGATTCGGGTGTAATTGTCCGTATTTTTCCGGCAAAGTTACTCCGTGATACGAGTAGAGTTTGTAACCGTCGGTAAATTCGATCGCACTTGATCCTTCAGCGTGTAACCGATCTTCGCTGTCGAGGGAGAGTTTTGAGGGGCGATCGCACGCATAGCAGACATCCTCAAATGCAAAAATCCACCCGCATTCAATAAAGAGTTGCTTCAAGCATTCAAAAGTTTTTTGTGCATCCGGGTTGAGAGTAATTCTAATTAGAGAGACACAGAATTCAGCCATGCAGATTCTATCCAACAGAGAACTCCCAGTAACGAGCGATGCTGAATATTCCGAATCGTCCCAAAAATCTCGAACCAATTCTTGTGCTAACTGCCCCTCCCATCCTATTTGTGAAGAATCCGAACTATTATATAGTAATATCAATTCAAACGCTCGATCGGGTAAGGTTATCTGTTCGGGTAAAAGCGAGAAAAACTCCCTTCGTTTAGTTGGATATTTCAAATTTTTTAACTGTGTTATGGCGGAGTGAGGACTAGAACAAAAAATAATTTTCGGGTAAGTCTTCCCGATAGTTACGCAGGCAAATTCTATGGCTGCTGTGGCACGGGCGCGATCGACTCGCTCTGTAGAATTAGCGATCGCTTTCCACAGAGATTGCAGGGTTGTCAAGTCTGGTATCTGATTATTTTCCAGTTCCAGATCTGTCAAAACAGTCAGAGATTGCAGGGGTGTTAAGTCTGATATTTGATTGTTTTCCAGAGTCAGATGTGTCAAATTCCTCAGAGATTGCAGGGGTGCTAAGTCTGATATTTGATTGTTTTCCAGAGTCAGATGTGTCAAATTCCTCAGAGATTGCAGGGGTGTTAAATCTGATATTTGATTGTTGCCCAAACTCAGATGTGTCAAATTAGTCAGAGATTGCAGAGGTGTTAAGTCTGATATTTGATTGTTTTCCAGATTCAGATGTGTCAAATTAGTCAGAGATTGCAGAGGTGTTAAGTCTGATATTTGATTGTTTTCCAGATTCAGATGTGTCAAATTAGTCAGAGATTGCAGGGGTGTTAAGTCTGATATTTGATTGTTTCCCACAAACAGAAAAGTCAAATCAGTCAGGGATTGTAGGGGTGTTAAGTCTGATATTTGATTGTTTTCCAGATTCAAATGTTCCAAATTAGTCAGAGATTGCAGAGGTGTTAAGTCCGATATTTGATTGGTGTATTTCCCCAGAAACATAAAACCCAAGTTTGACAGTATTTGCTCCGCTTCATAACAGTCAGAAGTTCCTGCTATTTTTAACAGCAACTCAACTGTATGTTTCGCTTTTTTTGAAAGACTGTCAAAGTTCAAGCACCAGTCGGCAAAGCGGATGTAAGTGTCCGTAGGGTTTGGTTGTTGATAGGACATAGGACAATCCACTCCTAGAAAAGTTGCTAAAATTTGATGTCGGTATCTACCTTAAATAACATCTCTCTGGCGTTTTGGGGATTGTGCCAGCGATCGCCCTTATCAACCACCCGATCGCGCTCGCCAGCATTGCAATTTGTAACTCAGACTGCGGGCGATATCGCACTCACAAAACACTTTTCATCTAATCTCCAGAAATGCCGCGTCGAAATTCTTTAACTGCTTCCACCCGAGAAGCCATCAGCAAACAGCGAGACAATAAATTAATATCTAAATCTGGCAAGATTTCACACAGTACCATTGAGGTATAAGCAGGTTTTTGTGAAACGACAACTGCTCCAGCTTTTAAAGCTATGTAGTCCAGCGTCTTGAAAAATTGACCGAATGCAGCATCCTGCCAAGACTTATTCAGTCCCGATTTTGCCGATTGACCGTTGGGAAGATAAGTCCCATCATCATCTTGTTTAATTTTATTGCGCTTAGTTAAGCCTTTAAGGTTTA
>JBOFTL010001283.1:0-4076 GCA_051652045.1 Microcoleus sp.
TATTGTCGATCGCCCTTTTTTTTTCTTTGTTTCTTGCCGAATTTCTTTCGTTTCTAACTGCCATTTCAGTTGACCGGACTGCTGCAAAGCAGCGAGAAAAGCTTTTAATTCTGTTGCTGTCATCGCCAAGGGATAGCGCGGGTTAATTCCCGACTGTTGCAGATCGATAGCACCAATTTTTCGCCAAGTTTCTCCCCAAATAAATAAGCTTTCTTCTACTGGTCCTAACAGCCAACTGCCGTGTAAAATTGCCATTCTATTTATTCCTTATTAAACAGATTCCAGGATGGGAGAAACTTCTGCATAATTTGTGCCAAAAAATTTGACTTACCAGGTTGTTACCCAGCAGCTCGGGCCGGATTTGTATTGCTGTTTGCTGCCCGATCGGCATGAAAATTCATAATATCATCTATCGCTGGTATTTGACGGGCGATCGACCGGATCTTCTCAAACATACCAATCAAGTATAATTGCTTACAATTTCCGTGTTAGCGAGCGATCGGCAAACAATAATTTATGTCTTTTGGCTGAAGCCTCTCACAGCTCCTGTGGATAATGTTACGATCCCTGAGAGAGAAAGAAAGCGGTAGATAAGGAAGCACAGCTACATGGTAGAAATAGACAAGTCAATATCCTTTGATGGACGGGATATTAGACTGAAGATTGGCTTATTAGCGCCTCAAGCAGGCGGTGCAGTTTTGATTCAGTCAGGCGACACGGCAGTTTTAGTGACCGCAACCCGCGCCCAGGGGAGAGAGGGAATAGATTTCCTGCCCCTGTTAGTGGATTACGAAGAAAGACTGTACGCCGGCGGTAAAATTCCCGGCGGATTTTTGCGCCGGGAAGGGCGGCCTCCAGAAAAAGTGACTTTAACAGGTCGTTTGATCGACAGGCCCCTGCGCCCCCTGTTTCCTAGCTGGCTGCGAGACGACATCCAGATAGTAGCGACAACGCTTTCTATGGACGAACAAGTGCCCCCGGATGTGTTGGCAGTTACGGGGGCTTCAGTGGCCGTACTGCTGGCAAAAATGCCTTTTTACGGGCCGATGGCGGCGGTGCGAGTCGGTTTGGTAGGCGACGATTTCATCATCAATCCCACCTATAGCGAAATCAGAGAAGGCGAGTTGGATCTCGTCGTCGCGGGTTCGCCTGAAGGGGTAATCATGGTAGAAGCCGGTGCCAATCAGTTGCCGGAACAGGATATCATCGAAGCGATCGACTTCGGCTACGAAGCAGCATCCGACTTGATCCAAGCCCAGCGGGAAATCATGGAGGAACTGGGAATCAGTCTAGTAGTGGAAGAACCGCCAGCGGTAGACTCAACTTTGGAGAATTTTATCCGCGATCGCGCAGAAGGTTCCATTAAAGAAATTTTGTCTAAATTCGAGCAAGACAAAACCCAGCGCGATGCAGCTTTAGACGAAATTAAAGCCAATGCAGTCGAAGCTTCGATCGCCGAACTTGCGGAAGAAGATCCGGTAAAATTAGCTGTCGCAGCCAACAGCAAAGCTGTAAGTACCGTCTTTAAGGAAGTAACCAAACAACTGATGCGCCGCCAAATCATCGAAGAAGGCGTTCGCGTAGACGGCCGCAAGCTGGACGAAGTGCGACCGGTTTCTTGCCGCGTCGGCGTACTCCCGCAGCGGGTACACGGTAGCGCTTTGTTCAATCGAGGGCTGACCCAAGTCTTGTCCGCAGCCACCTTGGGAACCTCCGGCGACGCCCAAGACTTAGCCGACGACTTGCACCCGCAGCAAGACAAGCGTTACCTCCACCATTACAATTTTCCGCCATTTTCCGTTGGCGAAACCAAGCCCATGCGATCGCCCGGACGCCGGGAAATCGGTCACGGAGCCCTCGCAGAACGCGCTTTAGTCCCCGTTTTGCCGGCCAAAGAAGATTTCCCCTACGTCATCCGCGTCGTCTCGGAAGTCTTATCCTCCAACGGTTCTACTTCGATGGGTTCGGTTTGCGCCTCCACCCTAGCTTTGATGGATGCAGGCGTGCCCCTATCGCAACCCGTCAGCGGCGCGGCGATGGGATTAATTAAAGAAGGCGACGAAGTGCGCATTCTGACAGACATTCAGGGAATCGAAGACTTTTTAGGCGACATGGACTTCAAAGTAGCCGGTACCGACACCGGAATTACTGCTTTGCAAATGGACATGAAAATCAAAGGTTTGCCCTTAGATGTCATTGCTAACGCCATCCGTCAAGCCAAACCCGCCCGCCTGCACATTCTAGAAAAAATGCTGGCAACTATCGACACTCCCCGCAAGGAAATGTCGCCTTTTGCGCCGCGTTTGCTAACGCTGAAAATCGATCCGGAATTCATCGGTTTAGTCATCGGTCCCGGAGGCAAAACCATCAAAGCCATCACCGAAGAAACTGGTGTCAAAATTGACATTGAAGACGACGGAACCGTCACAATTGCCGGCAACGACAACGATCGAGCTCAGCGCGCTTACAGTATCATTCAAGGCATGACGCGCAAGTTAAATGCCGGAGATGTTTACGTTGGGAAAGTAACGCGAATTATTCCCATCGGCGCTTTTGTCGAAATTTTGCCTGGAAAAGAAGGCATGATTCACATTTCGCAATTAGCTGACTACCGAGTTGGCAAAGTGGAAGATGAGTTAGCTGTCAGCGATGAAGTGATTGTCAAAGTGCGAGAAATTGACAACAAAGGTCGCATCAATTTAACTCGATTGAACATTCATCCTGACGAAGCAGCGGCCGCCCGCGAAGCGATGAACAAATAGCTAGCAATTGGTAATTGGTAATTACAGTGAAGTAATTGCTAATTGCTGATTGCTTGCTACTAGCTATAGATTTCTGACCTCCGACCTGATTTTAGATTGCCGATTGCCGATTTGAGACTAAATATGCGAATCAAATCTAAAATCTCAATCTAAAATCTAAAATCTAAAATCTAAAATCTAAAATTACCGACCCTCGTGGTGTACTTCATGTTACAAAAGAAAGGCTCGATCGAACTGAAATCTACTAAGATTGACTGATGTTACCAAGAGAAGAACTATTAAAAGGTATCGAAAATCGTGACTGCGTGGCGCGAGTGATTGACTGTGCAGAACAAGCTATTAAAACTTGGGAAGTGACTCAGACTGATTTTCTGTCACCTCCAGAATTGGCAGAAATCGTGACCGTTTTTAAGCGCTTGACAGATGTAGAATTGGTGGCTTGGGGCGGCTACCCGCAAGCAGAAAGGCAAAGAATTGCGATCGCCCGATCGGAAATCCCGATCGACTCTGCTAGCGTTAATATTGCTGCGGTGGAAATCGCTGGCAATTTCTTGTTCGATACCGCCAGTCACCGCGATTTTTTAGGGGCGATGTTGGGTACGGGAATTGTCCGCGAAAAAACAGGCGATATTATTGTTTTGGGCGAACGCGGCGCGCAAGCAATTGTCGTGCCGGAGATGGTAGAATATCTGGAAATGAATTTCCAACAAGTGCGATCGGTTCCTGTAAAAACTCAGCGCATTGAGTTGAGCGAACTCAAAATTAGAGAACCGAAAAAGAAAGAAATGACGACGGTTGAAGCGTCGATGAGATTGGATGCTATTGCTTCTGCTGGATTTGGAATGTCTCGAAGTAAAATGGTCGATTTGATTGACGGTGGCGACGTGCGGGTTAATTGGAAGGAAATCGGTCAAGCTAGTTACAATGTCAAATCGGGAGATTTAATTGCTGTTAGCGGTAAGGGCAGATTGGAAGTTGGAGAAGTTGCTGTTACTAAGAAGGAACGCTATCGAGTACAATTAACTCGGTATTTGTAATTTATCGGCCAGAAATCAGCTTTTTTGCCACAGATAATCTGCCATAACATTGAGTGTAGGGGCGAAGCATTTGGGCGACAATATCGGCAAAATCGCGACAATTTATACGATTTCTCTAAAATAATGAACACTCTTTGACCCCCCCCTAACCCCCCCTTGCAAAGGGGGGGGATAAGAATACTGTTGCAGTATTTTTTAAAATTGGTATTAGATATCCAAATGCTTCGCCCAATTCCCACAGAAAATAATCTGTCACAACATTGAATTTTTGGGATTT
>JBOFTL010001284.1:0-3380 GCA_051652045.1 Microcoleus sp.
AATCACTTCCTGCCATCCAAAACAAAAAAATATCAAGATCTCAATTCATCAACGCTATCCTTTTGCATCGGCTAGAGCTAGGCGGGGGGTGTGTAACCGAAAGTGATATTGATGCGATCGTTGGGAAATTGTACGGTTAATTTTTGTAATTTTTGGAGGAATAAAATGAATCAGAAAATATGTGATGAAGTGACAACAAAAATCAATCAAAATATTGCAACAGAAGGTGATTATATTGCGCTGATTAAAGAGATTTATTCGCCATGCGAATGGGCAGTAGTGCCTTGTGTCGGTCTTTTTGAAAGTCATTTCGCAATGACTGGAGATTTACAAAAATCTTTTGACGCAGTGGCTGAAACATTTACACAGATAATAAGAGATTAGTTTTTTGTAATTTTTGGAGGAATAAAATGAAGTTTTTAAGTCGTAGAATTGTCAAAAATGATGCAAAATATTCTGAATGGATCAAGTCGCCCTGCGGGCTAAAGGCGGACGCTACGCGCAGCAAAACACCCTTGTCAACAGCAAAGCGAAGGGGTGTTAGTTTATGAGAAGTGTCATTCTCTGGATGTTGTGGATGATTTTTATTGCTTTTTCTCTCCCTGATTCAACTCCAGAGTGGCTGACGGGTATGCTTGCTGGAGGCGCAATTGTTGGAACCATCATTGGGTGGTTTTACAAGAAAGAAATTAAAAAAGTCGAAGAACTAAGGGAAAGGCTTAAAGAATCTGAGCCAAATTCCATATATCGGAATCTCGAAAACAAACAGCTTAAAAACAAAACCCTTACACACGTCAAAGCAATTCGGAGCTTCATCAAACAAAAGGAGCTAGACCAAACCCACTTGAATGTAATGGTTATGGCCCATGAGAACGATGAAAAAGGTCATCCAATGAGCCTTCATCAAAAAAACTATCGGGATAAGGGGTTTCATCTTGAATCAATGAGTTTAAGAAACGAACTCTGGGCACGGCTGCCCCTTTACTGTCGCTCAGGAGAACTGTGTCAACGAGAGGGGAGTTGCAACATGATCTACGAACAACCTCTTAACTTGACATTCATGGCTGTCATAGCCAATGACTTAGAACGACTGGCACATAGTTTAAAGACTTGAGAAGCCCCACCAGCGTCTAAGACTTACTCTGCGATTTCATACAATCGCGCTGGTTAACCCAAAGCCCAAAAATAAGAATCACACATTACTTACTGCAAATTTCCAGCCCACGTTAGGTATGGCGACATAATCCGTGCATAATGCAAACCCATGGGTATGTATCAAAGACATTTCACTCAAAGAGTGCTCTGCCGAGAGCATCTTTTCCGGCCCCTTTGCTTGGGGGTGGGGGTGTCATTAACAAAGCGCTAAAGGGGCCGGGAAAGAATGCAGATTGTAGCACTGGGTCGTTCGGCCATCCCACTCACGCGAAAAAGTTTGAGAAGCTAGTTCTCAAACTTTTTCTGGCTCGGGGCGGCCTCAACCTAAGCGCATTACAATGATGGCATTTCAGGCATTATCAAATTGCTATCGGCAATGTTATCATGACCGAGATAACAACATGATAACAACTCGATAATGCCTAAACCTTTTATTGCAGCTCGAATACCACAGACAGTGGCGGATAAACTTGAGGAGCGAGCGAAGGATTCTGGGCACAGCAAAACAGACATTATCATCAATGCCCTAGCTCAGTACCTTGGATGTTCTATTGATGCTCCTGAAGAAACACGAGCTGTTGATCGATTGGTCGCTGTTGAGAAAGAACTAACAGAGCTTAAAAATCGAATCACAGCGCTTGAGAAACCATCAAATCCAGCTATCCAAAAAGAACTGTTACTTGATAACAATACCGTTAACAAATCTGATAAAGGTTTACAGATCAAGAAATCGTCTAAGCAAGAAATCGTTCCAAGCAATGATAACAATACTGATAAAAAAGCTGAAAACACAAACAAAATAGATGAGCCTAGTGATATCAATCTTGATAACGATCAGTTAACGAATAAACAAATATCAGAATTAACAGGTTTTAAGTTTGAAACCGTTAGAACTCGACATAGAAAATCAATCCCAATTGAATGGGAGGGGGAACAGTACAATCCTGTCAAAGAAGGGACTCGCCAGAAATGGCAAATTTCTGATAACAAATCTGATTGATCAGCGTTAT
This sequence comes from Microcoleus sp., assembly GCA_051652045.1. Classification (GTDB taxonomy): domain Bacteria; phylum Cyanobacteriota; class Cyanobacteriia; order Cyanobacteriales; family Microcoleaceae; genus Microcoleus. Next base: position 2,166 of record JBOFTL010001284.1, read on the forward strand.
CAAAAAGCAAATCCTTCCAATAATGACAATTGGATCCCTGTATTTAATCGTTTTTGCTGTTTTACGGCTTGTAATCGTCTTTCTTGTTTGTAGAGATTTTCTGCAATAGGGACAACCTTTGGTACGTATTCTTTCCCTAAGTAAAAATCACAGGCTTTATGAACAGCCTGAACTGGCTCTAACGCTCGGTCTTGGATTCCATTCCTGGCTAACCTATTGATCGCTGAGTAGTCTACGAGGGGTGGAGCCTCAAAATAATCTCGAAGCATAGCCCTTTTGGAGAGACAGCCTATTTTTTTTAAATGGTTAGCTTGATGTCCCTGAATTCTTTCATTCATCACATCATGTACGCTTGAAGCCAAAGTTATCGGGCTTTTGCCATGAGATTGAGCATATGCAACAACAGCATCCATTAATTCAGCTCTCAAAAAATCTTTGAGGTAAACCCGAATATCATGGCGTTGTTGCCACGCAACCATCTGATAATCTAAATCTGATGGGCTCCCAGTACTCAAAAGCTTTTTAAGCTTAGTTTCGCATTCCAAGAAGTATTTTCTGACCTCTTGCCCTCTAGCTGTCCCAGCCATCATTGCTAAAGACTTGAAACAGTCCACAGTTAAAACAATCCATTCGCTAGGACGACCGCCTGAAGAGCTTTTTAACCCTTTCCTTAAAAAGTCCAACTCCCCAACAAAACTGTTTAACAACAGATCTTTTGCTTGCTGCTTTGTTGTCCAACCAATCCAAAGCCATGCATCATCTAGGTCAATAGGGAATTGATTACCAGACTGAACCAAGCTAAAAACAACTTCAGGTGTTAAGTCCATAGATTTTTGTATTGTGATGGAGAGTTTTCAGATTAAGGTACAACTATCCCCCGCGATCCCCATATTGTATCCCATCTCTTTTTTATCCACTCAGGTAGTGATAACCGATCAAAATATTCTCTAGACAAATAAAATCACTCATTCCATCGACCTTCTTGAAAATGTGGCTCATCTCCTGGTAAAGCTAGCCTTAAAATATCTTCTTTGTTCATAAACATCCATTCCTCTGGGCTGATTGATGCAGCATAAGTTTCGTAAAAGAGCCGTCGTTTTTCTTCAATACTAAGAGCAGGTTCTCCAAAAGCATCTCGGAAAAAATCTATTAAGGCAAGCTTAGTAAACGCTCTATTGAGAGCGATTGCGGCCTTTCTTCCCTGTTGAACCGCAT
>JBOFTL010001285.1:0-2060 GCA_051652045.1 Microcoleus sp.
TTGGCGCTACTCTCGGAATTTTCAAACCCCGGACGATCGACTTAATATATAACCCAGTACCTCCAACTAACAACAGAGGAGAATCAGCAGTCGCAATTAAACTTGGAGCTTGCTGCTGGTATTGCGATACAGTTAAAGTTTCCGTCGGATCGCAGATGTCGATTAAGTAATGAGGTACGGAAGCGCGATCGAATTTTGTCGGTTTAGCCGTCCCGATGTCAAATTCGCGGTACACTTGACGGGAATCCGCGCCCAGAACCGCCGATTGCAACTTCTGTGCTACAGCTAAAGCAACTCCCGACTTTCCCGTCGCCGTCGCGCCGCAAATTACAATTAATTTAAACATAGATTCGGTAATTGGGAATTGGGAATTGGGAATTGGGAATTGGGAGTTGGAAAGTGCGATCGAGAACTAAATCATTGCATCCAAAATCTAAAATAGATTTATTCTCTCCCTCCTCTCTCTGCGCCCTCTGCGTCCTCTGCGGTTCAAAATCAAAAAATAATATTAGCGCCAAAACTATCTAAAATCTAAAATCCAAAATCCAAAATCTAAAATCATTTGCCTAGCAGCCCTTCAACCAAATGTCAATAGTTATCCAAGCTCAACTGCGTAGGGTGCATCCCCTCAAAAAATTTCGCTTCAGAATGCCCTAGCATCGCCATTAACCGATTCGTGTTATAATTTGAGAAGTTTTTGCATTCTAACAGCTTTAGGGGCTTAATCCCCATTATTGGAGCGATTTTTGTATGACCAGCAGCTACAGCGCCGACCAAATTCAAGTTCTCGAAGGTCTTGAAGCCGTTCGCAAACGACCGGGGATGTACATCGGTTCCACCGGGCCGCGAGGATTGCACCATCTAGTTTACGAGGTTGTGGACAATTCGATCGATGAGGCGCTGGCTGGCCACTGCACTCACATCGAAGTTGACATCAATGCAGACGGTTCCGTTACCGTGACAGACGACGGCCGCGGCATTCCCACCGGCATCGTTGCCAAAACCGGCAAGTCGGGCGTCGAAACTGTAATGACGGTACTCCACGCCGGCGGTAAATTTGGCGGTGGCGGCTACAAGGTTTCGGGAGGATTGCACGGCGTCGGTATTTCCGTAGTGAACGCGCTTTCCGAGTGGGTGGAAGTTACCGTATGGCGCGACAAAAAAGTACACTTGCAGCGCTACGAAAGAGGCAATCCAGTTACTGAACTGGAAGCAAAACCCAGCAAGGAAAACCGCACCGGTACTTCAGTTTCTTTCATGCCAGATACTCAAATCTTCACCACTGGCATTGAGTTTGATTACACTATTCTTGCTGCGCGCTTGCGAGAATTGGCTTACTTGAATGCAGGCGTCAAAATTACGTTTAGCGACCAGCGTTTGGAATTGCTGAAAAGCGGCGAACCCCGCGTCGAAAGTTACTGTTACGAGGGTGGCATCAAGGAATATGTCACCTACATGAACCGCGAAAAACAGCCGCTGCACGAAGAAACGATCTACGTGCAAGGGGAACGCAACAACGTGCAAATAGAAGTAGCTTTGCAATGGTGCGTCGATGCTTTTAGCGACAATGTTCTCGGTTTTGCGAACAATATTCGGACGATCGATGGCGGTACTCACTTAGAAGGTTTGAAGGCTGTTTTAACGCGGACGATGAATGCGATCGCCCGCAAGCGCAATAAAATTAAAGAGAACGAATCTAACCTCGCCGGCGAAAATGTGCGGGAAGGTTTGACTGCTGTAATTTCTGTTAAAGTTCCCGATCCGGAATTTGAAGGGCAAACTAAAACTAAACTGGGCAATACCGAAGTTCGCGGAATTGTCGATTCCTTGGTAGGCGAAGTTTTGACGGAGTATTTAGAATTTCGTCCGCAAGTAGCAGACGCGATTTTAGAGAAGGCAATTCAAGCATTTAAAGCCGCTGAAGCAGCCCGTCGCGCCCGAGATTTAGTCCGCCGCAAATCAGTCTTAGAATCCTCTCCTTTGCCCGGAAAATTAGCAGATTGTAGCTCTAGAAACCCCGCAGATTCTGAGATATACCTGGTCGAAGGGGATTCGGCCGG
>JBOFTL010001286.1:0-3128 GCA_051652045.1 Microcoleus sp.
CATCTAGTGAAGCCCTGACTCTCTATCATACGGCAGTTGTTACAGGCGAATTAGGCAATTTCAGCGCCGCCCTCAACTACATTGAAGCCTCGATTAAAATAATTGAAAATCTCCGCACCAAAATTACCAGCGACGAGTTGCGCATCTCATATTTTGCCACCGTACAGGACTACTATAAATTTTACATCGATTTGTTAATGCAACTGCACAAAACAAATCCCAAATCCGGTTACGATCTTAAAGCCTTTGAAGCTGGCGAAAGTTCCCGAGCCCGCAGCCTCCTCGAACTTTTGCAAGCAGCAAACGCCGACATCCGGCAAGGAGTCACACCAGAATTATTGCAGCAGGAACGAGATTTACAACAGCAAATTGATGCTTTAGAAACAAGGCGCATCGAAATTCTCCGCGATCGAAATTCACTTCCCGAAGAAATAGCAGAATTAGAAAAACAGCGCCAAACTCTGCTATCTCAATATCAATACATTCAATCTCAAATTCGCACCACCAGCCCGCGTTATGCTGCCCTCACCCAACCGCAACCCCTAACCCTCGCTCAAGTTCAACAACAGATTCTCGACGAGAATACAATATTACTTCAATATGCTTTAGGAGAAGATCGCAGCTATCTTTGGGCCGTTACCAAAACCAGCATCAACAGTTATGAATTACCTCCTAGTGCCGACATTGAAACAGCCGCCCGCAATTTCCGCAATGCTGTGACTCATCCCATTCACCGCAACATTCCGAATCGCATCGCTACAGCTAGTAACGCCCTCAGTCAAATTATTTTGCAGCCTGTAGCATCAAAACTCGATCGCCAACGTTTGTTAATAGTTGGTGATGGCGTTCTCAATTACCTGCCCTTTGCCGCCCTTTCTCTTCCCGAAACATCCAATAAAAATCCAAATCAGCCCTTAATTGCAGCACATGAAATTGTGATGTTACCTTCAGCTTCTACTTTGGGAATTTTAAGACAAAACTACAAGGACAGACAGCCTCCAAATCGAACTTTAGCTGTACTTGCCGATCCAGTTTTTAGTGCTGACGATGAACGAGTAAAAACAACAGTTGCTAAGGGCGATCGAGCGGCGATAGAATCTGTAAATATTGGTTTGAGCCGATCGAGCCGTGACAATGACGTAGAATGGAAGCGTTTAAAATTTACCAGTCAAGAAGCCGATTCGATCGTTCGATCGTTGGTCGATCGCAATTCCGGAAGCCAACACTTAGATTTTACCAAATCCGTAGATTTTTCCGCAAGCCGTAACGCAGCAACCAGCCAGAATTTAAGCCAATATAAAATTATTCATTTTGCCACCCACGGTTTAGCAAATAGTATCAACCCGGAATTGTCAGGAATCATCATGTCATTAGTAGATGAAAATGGCAAACCTGTCAACGGATTTCTGCGACTTACCGATATTTTCAATCTGAAATTAGCAGCAGAATTAGTGGTTTTAAGCGCCTGTCAAACGGGATTGGGGCAAAACATTCAAGGCGAAGGAATGGTAGGTTTGACGCGAGGATTTATGTATGCTGGCGCGAAGCGAGTAGTTGTGAGTTTGTGGAATGTAGATGATGAAGGAACGGCTGCATTTATGTCAAGTTTCTATCAGGGAATGCTGCAAAAAGGGTTGACGCCAGCGGCAGCTTTAAGGGCGGCACAATTGACAATGCAGCAGCATGAAAAGTGGAATTCTCCCTATTATTGGGCGGCGTTTACGCTTCAGGGTGAATGGCGGTAAATAGTTGAGAGTTGAGAGTTGAGAGTTGAGAGTTGAGAGTCGATCGATTGATTTCATCAATCTGCGTTTATCTGCGTTTATCCGCCTTTATCTGCGGTTGCAAGTTGACAGTTGACAGTTGACAGTTGATGAAATCAATCTGCGTTTATCTGCCTTTATCTGCGTTTATCTGCCTTTATCTGCGGTTGCAAGTTGACAGAGACTGCATTATACCAAAAAAAGCGGCTCTGCCGATCGCAGAACCGCATAACAGAGGCTCGAAAATCAAAACTTAACGAACTTCACCAGCAACTGAAGGTGCTTCTATATCCTTCATTAAATACAACTTCAACAATTGCCAGCCATTCGACAAATACAAAGGCAATTTTTGGAACAACTGCAAGAATTTCGGAGTATTGGAAGCAACAATTGCATTCAATTTCTCATTATTCTTGATGCAAATATCCAGCCGTTCGTAAAACTCGGGATTCTCTACATCCAACATCACCGGGAATACGCGACCTGCTGTTTCGTTGGTCTTTTTAATCACTTCAATGTCGTATTCGCGAGCATCAAGTCCGAGCGATCGATAAAAACCGGCACGCTGGATATCATTGAGATACATCGTCGCAAATACCGACAGCAAGAAGAAACGGCACCACAGTCTCGCCTTCCAATCGTTCAACATTTGAGGCTGAGCTCTCATCACCGCATCAAAGAAATCGCCGTGGCGGTTCTCATCCTGGCACCAATTTTCAAAGAATCGGAAAATCGGATAAATTCTATCTTCGGGATGCGCTTCCAAGTGGCGGTAAATCGTGATGTAGCGCCAATAACCGATTTTTTCCGACAAATAAGTAGCGTAGAAAATAAACTTCGGTTTAAAGAAAGTGTAGCTGCGGCTCTTGGTCAAGAAACCCAAATCCAGCGACAAATTAAAGTCCGACAGTGCTTTGTTCAGGAAACCCGCGTGTCGGGCTTCGTCCCGCGACATCAGCAAGAAACACTCGGCCAGTACCGGATTTCTGTCCTTCAGCCTGCGTCCCAATTCTTTGTAGAGCAAGAATCCAGAAAACTCCGCCGTACAAGAACGTTCCAGAAACTCGACGAACAACTGGCGTTTTTCGCCGTCGATGTGCTCCCAAGATTGCTCGAATTCAGCATCCCGCACGAAGTGGTTGCGGTTGTAGTCAACGCGGAATTCTTCAAGAATGGCTTGGAGTTCGGCTTCGTTTACCGACAGATCCATTTTGGCCATCTCGTCAAAATCTGTCGTGTAAAATCTCGGGGTGAGGATAGTTTCTTTGGCTGGGGCTTTCACTCCGGGCCGAATTTCTTCAAAAGTGGGTTTTTTCAGGGAATCTACCATATGTTTATAGGATTTTTGCTTTTGACATCCTCACC
>JBOFTL010001287.1:0-11499 GCA_051652045.1 Microcoleus sp.
GCGATTGGTACAGTAGGTTGAGTCCAACGAAGTATAGCGATCGCAAATCATTTGTAAATTTCTTGCTCCCTCCCCTTACTAAGGGGAGGGCTGGGGTGGGGTTAAAAATTGACGATTCATTTGCGATCGCTATAAAACCCTCCACTTATGGATGTTGGGCAAGCGCGAATAGCTGCGGGTTCACTGCGTTCAACAAGGGCTTATACCAAATCCGGGTTACTTACCCTCTATTGTCATTGCGAGCTTTCGCGAAGCAATCTCAAAGATTCTGCCGGTGACAGACGATTTATAAAGAGGATGGCACGCCCCGGATTTGGTATTACATATACTATATTAATCGACCGAACATGATATTGTAGAGAGTCCGGTTGCAGAGGATTTGTATAATTGGGCGATCGCTATTTTGTTTTAAATGCCTTTTGTCAGGAGTATTTTTTCGCGAATTTTGTTATTTTAGTAATAAGTTCCTGCCGCCTCTTTGGCCAGAGACAGCAGGAAATGAACACAATAGAATCCGAAATTTGCTCAGTGCGACTGAGCGCGAGGGTGTGTGCATCTGGTTGACCCCAGATACACACACTCATTTCTTTAGATGGGTCCAAAAATGAAATGCGAGGCGTTAAATCCACGTACCCCTTGCACAACGGCTAGCGTTTCCGCTTGAGCGATCGGAATTCCAACTTCAGGCTTGACGTAGATCCGAGTGCTCAGACTTGCAACCCCGCCAACTGTCAGCGTGATGTTCTGGAATCCTAACTGCTCAAAGGTAATCCCCTCCACTAACAAGAAGTCAGTCCCTTTCACGAAGTCAACAACGTAGTCACCAACAGGAGGCGGGACAACTGGCTCACCAACTACAGGTGGTTCTGGTATAAATCCTGTGTACAGCAATTGGAAGTAATCAGTGTCAGCCCCGCCAGTCAGCGAATCGCGTGCGCTTTGGGTTTCTCCATCTTCACCACCAAAGAGTACATCAAAGCCAGCGGCACCGATAATTCGATCGACCCCTCCACCACCATCTAGGAAGTCATCGCCAGCACCACCATTGAGGATGTCATTGCCAGCGAGAGATTCAGCTACACCCGCCCCGTCGCCGTAGATGGTGTCATTGCCACCGAGGCCGCTGAGGTTATCCACATCCTCACCACCCTCAATGAAGTCGCCTTCCGTGCCACCTCTGATGGTTTCTAAGCCACCACCACCGATCAGCGTACTCGCTCCAGTGCCGCCATCAAGGATGTCGTTACCGTCGCCACCATCGATGTAGTCAACACCGTCTCCACCGTGAAGGGAGTCATCACCAACAAAGCCATAGATGTAGTCATCGCCAGCTTCGCCTCTGATGGTATCGTTATCGCCGAAAATAGTATCGTTAGCTTCGCCGTAGATAGTATCATTGCCCTGTCCGCCGACGATCGAGTCAGCACCACTCGGAGTTATACCCATTGCGTCGTCGCCGTACAGCTTGTCGTCATAGAAGCTACCAATCACGGTGTCATTGTCCGCACCGCCCTGAGCAGTATCTCCTAAGCCGCCATATACCAAGTCATTACCAGCACCACCATCGAGGAGGTCTATGCCATCGACGCCATCGATAGCGCTGATCCCACCATAGAGGGTGTCATCGCCATCATCACCATACACCTCGTCTTCGCCTACATCCCCAAATAGTCTGTCATTACCGTTACCACCAAACAGGACATCTTTATCGTTCCCGCCTTTAAGTAGGTCATTACCGCCTAAACCACTTATTATGTCGTCGCCACCTAAGCCGTTAATGGTGTTGGCTTGATTGTTTCCGGTAAGGGTATCGGGTCCTTGAGTTGGTGTTGCCATGATTGATTCCTCTTTTTTTTGTGAAATGAATTGGTTGATATCTGAAAATGCACTATGCACAAACAAATCCGATGACTTGTTGCTTTTCTTTTGTTAATCTCCCGATCTCTCCCCCTCTCCCAGACTTAGGAGAGGGGTGCTGAAGGCATAGAGAGGAGACATTGAAGGTTAATAATCATCTAAGAAACTCCTGACAGAACTTATCCCAAATCGGGGTTTAATACCCCGTTACTGTCATTGCGAACGAAGTGAAGCAATCACAACGGCTCTGGCTCTAAACGAAGGATTTATAAAGGGGATGGCTAACCCAGATTTGGTATCACAAGGCAACAAAGTCTGCTGCGGTGAACCGTCCGGGGAGTAACCCCGCCACAACTCCTAATTCTTCGCCAGTTGCAGTCACGACGATGCGAGTGCTACCCGTAGAAACACCACCAATGTTGAGATTGACGCGGCTGATAGTCAGGGCCTCAAAGCTGAACCCTGTTTGTAAGAAGTCAATGCCATCTTGGAAGTCAGAGATATAGTCGCCCAGTTGCCCGCTCAACCCTGAGTCTTCCAACCTAAAGTAATCACCGCCCCCGTTACCTGTCAGAGTGTCGCGTTGGATTTGTTCGGGGAGGTCATCGCCCCCATATAGGGTGTCGCTGCCAGTGCCGCCTAGAATGCGATCGATCGCTCCACCTCCATCGAGGAAGTCATTGCCAGCACCGCCGTTGAGGGTATCATTGCCAGCTAAAACATCAATTCCGTCGCCGTCAATGATGTCATCGCCATCACCCCCCAAAAGGCTGTCGGCTCCTTCTCCGCCCTCGATCGAGTCAACATCGAGTCCGCCGGTGACGGTATCATTGCCAGCACCACCCGAGAGAGTATTAGAGTCAAGCCCACCATCGAGGATGTCATTGCCGTCTCCACCTTCGAGGTTGTCAAGCCCATCTCCGCCACTCAGGAAGTCATTACCCGCAAAGCCAAAGATTTCGTCATCGCCAGCATCGCCCTGGAGGGAGTCATTACCACCTGCGCTCAAGGAATCTGCATCACCGTAAATGGTGTCGCTGCCATCTCCACCCAGGATGGTGTCAGCACCCGCCGTGCTCAAGGAGTCTTCCCCTAACAGCAAGTCATTGCTCAGACTGCCATCCAGGAAGTCATTGCCACTGCCGCCTTGTACTGTGTCTTCCAAAAAGCTACCTGTTAGGGTATCGGAGCCTGCTTCGCCGTCGAGGAAGCCTTCACCCGAAATCACGTCATTGCCATCGCCCCCCAATACTTCATCTTCAGGGCCACCAAAGAGCCAGTCGTTACCAACACCACCGAACAGGGTGTCTTTGCCTTCTCCACCATCGAGGGTGTCATCACCAACACCGCCGTCGAGGAAATCCTCACCTGCTTCACCGAAAAGGCGATCGTTACCGCCCCCACCAAGCAAATCATCACCGCCATCCCCACCTTGGATGAGGTCAGGGCCGCCTAAGCCGGATAGGATGTCTTCTGCACCAAACCCGCGTATTGTGTCGGCTTGGGCGGTTCCGTTGAGGGTATCAGGCCCCTCTGTTCCATTTCTGATTGCCATTATTATTTACCTCGTTCGATCGCATGAATTTTTGTTGAATCTGGAAGTGCTGAATGCACAGTCACGGAGGGTAGGCACGGGGGCACTACCCCTACACCTTTTTCCTGCTCTCCCATCGCAGAGTGTCAAGTGAACAGGAACTGAGTACCGGCTGAGTTGGTAATGTTGGTAGCGATATCGGCTTGGGTAAAGGTGGCGCCAATCACATTGAGTAAAACTGTACCTGTGCCAAAACCAGCGTTTCCGGCGATGTTGTCGCCGACTCGGAACTGGGTATTAGCACCCGTAGGAGTGGGGACAATACGCACATCTATTGCCGGAATACCACTGAAGGAAAGGAAGTCTCCACCTGCTCCTGTGACAAATCCGTTAATTCTGTCTAAACCATCGCCGCTGGCATAGGAAATCGTATCGCTCCCTATACCGCCTGTAATGGTGTCATTGCCTGTACCACCGTTGAGGCTATCGGCACCCCCTGCTCCTGTGAGGATATCGGCACCACCACTGCCAAGCAGGGTATCGTTGCTGTCACCACCGTTGAGGTTGTTATTGCCTTCATTGCCTGTGATGCTATTGGCGAGTGCGTTGCCAGTGCCGTTGAGTGCAGTGTTTACCAGAACCAGGTTTTCCAAGTTACTGCCTAAGATGTAGTCGATGCTAGATTCAACTGCATCAGTTCCTTCATTCAGGTTTTCTGTAATGCTGTCTCCGGTGCTATCAACAATGTAGGTGTCGTTGCCTGTCCCACCACTGAGTGAATCATTACCAATTCCGCCATCGAGAGTATCATCTCCAGCAGTGCCACTCAGGGTGTCGTTGCCACCAGCACCGGTGAGGCTATTGTTGGAATTGTTGCCTGTGATGATGTTGTCAAATTCGTTACCTGTGCCGCCTTGGGCAGTACCGAGCAAGGTGAGGTTTTCCAGGTTGCTGCCCAAGGTATAGGTGGAAAGACTAGACTGAACTGCATCTGTGCCTTCGTTGGCATTTTCTATGATGCTGTCGCTCGTGCTATCAACTACATATGTGTCGTTGCCTGTTCCACCAATCAGTGAATCATTGCCAGTTCCGCCGTTGAGGGTATCATTTCCACCCAGAGCACTCATGGTATCGTTGCCGTCAGCTCCGTTGAGGTTGTTGTTGGCATTGTTACCAGTGATGTTGTTATCAAGGGCGTTACCAGTGCCGTTGGGCACGTTGCCCAACAGGAGCAAGTTTTCTACGTTATTGGCTAAAGTATGGTTAGCGTTAGCGCGGACGGTATCGGTGCCTCCGTTAACGTTTTCGATGATGGTATCGCCAGTAGTGTAGTCATAGGTGTCGTTGCCACCTCCACCGTTCATGCGATCGCTACCTGGACCACCGTTAAGATAATCATTTCCGCCACCACTACTGAGGGTGTCGTTGCCTTCATTGCCAAACAAATTATCGTTGGGGCTGGTATCGCCACTGCTGTTGAGAGCGTTATCGCCGGCATCACCAATGTACAGACCAACAGAATCAACTGCGATCGCACCGGTGAGATCTGCACCCAAGAAATTGGCGCTGGAAAAATCGCCGTTTGACAGGCTAGCGTTAGTTAGGTTGGCATTGGTGAAATTTGCACCAATAAAAGATCCCCGGAGAGCGATACCTTCTGCATTAATTTGGCTGAAGTTCGCACCATCGAAATCACCGCCAGCGAATATCGCTCCAGTCAGGTTCGTGACCGTTACAGTACCGTTGGCAGCAACAAAGGGACTAAAGTTAGCGCCGCTGAAATTTAGATCTTCTGCGAACAAACTACTGAGATTCGCACCTCGAAAGCTGGCATTAGTAGCCGTTGCTGGATCGAGGGGGTTGGTATCAGTCAAAGAAACGCCACTCAAATTAGCTAAGTCAAAGTTCGCGTTTTGTAGGATAGCATCTGTGAAGTTTGCTAATTGAAAATTAGCGCCCGTGGCGTTCACATTGACAAGAACAGTGTCCTCTATATTCGCGTCGAAAAAAATCGTATCGACTAAAGTTGCACCTGTAAAGTCAGCACCTGTGAGATTCGCCAAAGATAAATCGGCGCGAGTAAGATTTGCCCCAGTCAAGTTAGGTCGCTCCGACTGTTCGCCACTGATATTGGCTGATTGCAGAATCGCATCAGTCAGGTTGGCATTTGATAGATTCAGGTTCAATGAGTTGATCAGCGACAGATTTGCCTGTCTCAGATCTGCGCCGCTGAGATTGAGGTCAACTGAGTTGATCTCGGTCATATTTGCCTGTCTCAGATCTGCGCCGCTGAGATTGACATTTTCTAACGTTGCCTTGAATAAATTAGCGGGGCCAAAGCTGGCATTTGGGGCAAAGATAGCTTGACGAGCATTGACACCAATCCAAGTAGATTCAGAAAAGTTGGTGCCTCTGAGCTGGGTGCGAACCCCAGCATTGTTGGGATCGAATCGGACATTTTCAAGTCTGGTTGCGATAAAGGTCGAACCGTTGCGGTTAAGACCTCTGAAGTTATTTCCGACTAAGTTTTGTCCGTCATAATTTACAGCTACCATGATTCAATTCTTCCAGAAGTATAATAGCTACGCTTGGATTTACGTAACTTGAATAATGAATTTCGATCCAGTGAGTTCAAGTAGTTAGGTTCGCCAGAGTTTTGCGAAACGCGATCGCATAAAATCCAGCCCTTTACATAGAGCTAAGACTTCTCAAGCTTCCTAATTTGCAAAAAGTTTATTACAGGCAATCTTGCTGATGGCAAGCTGTTTGTATTCATGAGACACCTCTAATGACTCGTTTTTGTCTAGACAGGACAATGGTTCATGTCTTTTTGCGGAGGTGTCTGCTTGACTAAATCAAATTCAGCGATCGGAAAATCTTTGACTCACTTAAACTTTGATTTGATTAAATCCTTGATTGACTTCATTTAAGTTTAATGAATTGTATTTGTCAACGATTATGAGAAAGTTCTCATAATCATTTTACCTGCTACAAATCACCAATTAACTGAGATTAAAAACGCAACAAAAATAGAGGCAATACTTTTTGAATTGCCCTAGTTTAGTTATTTATTGACAGCAAGACTTAAATGAAGGCATCTATTTTTCAAAACATAGATGTCTTCATGATGTCAGCGATTTTGCTCCCCGCTGTTTAATGGGAATTGAAGGGGCGTGGGGGTTGGAAAACACGCCCTCGGGGGGAGCAAAATCTAAGAGTCAAATAGCAATCTGTAACTACGTTTGACCTGAAGCTTTAGCTAAACAGGAAGTCCGCAGCGGTGAGGTTTGTGACACCAGCAACGGTAATGCTATTACCAGCACCAAACGCTGTAGAGGTGACAATTGAATTTCCGCCACCGACACTAATGGATAAATTGCTAAAGCCAGTGTTAAAGGCAATCAGATCGATCTTGTCAGCTCCATTTCTGAAGTTATTGACTCTATCGACTCCAAATCCGCTGGAGAAGAGCAATCTATCGGCTCCAGCCCCACCATTGAATATGTCATTACCAGCTCGACCAATTAGCGTATCCTCTCCGTCTCCACCATTGAGAGTATCGTTGTTAGCACCGCCATCGAGGTAATCATTCCCGGCTTGACCGTTCAAGATATCATTGCCCTGGTTGCCAAATATGTTATCGTTGCCAACCGTTCCGTTCAGGGTGTTAGCTCCTGCTGTTCCGACATAAAGTCCGATCGCATTAGTTGCTGTTGCGCCAGTGAAATCGGCATTGGTCAAATCGACATTAGTAAGGTTGGCATTGGACAGGTTGGCATTGGTGAAGTTGGCACTGACTGCTGAACCATCGAGAAAGTTGACGCCACTCAGGTTTGCACCCGTCAGGTTGGCGCCATCTAAGTCAGCGTTCTCAAGAGAAGCACCATTCAGGTTCGCCCCGGTCAAGATAGCATTACTGAGGCTGGCGTTACTCAGGTTGGCATTGCCATCGAGTTGAACGTTTTGCAAATCAGCACCATTGAGTTGGGCAAAACTCAGGGTTGCGCCGGTCATGTCCGCATTATCAAATTGGGAATTATTGAGAGTGGCACTGGTGAGATCTGCCGATGTCAGATTGGCTCCCACCAGGAGAGTTGTTCCATTACCCTCAGTGAATTTCAGATTCGCACTATTTAAGTTCGCGCCAGTTAAATTAGTGCCAAGGATCTGCGTATTTTCCAGAAAAGCGTTACTGAGATCGACGCCACCTGTGAGATTGGCACCATTGAGGAGGCCCAAGCCTAGGCTAATCCCGGTCATCTTTGCCCCAATCGCTGTGGCATTGGTTAAATTGCCACCTGTCAAGTTAGCACCCGAAAGATCCGTTCGATAGGATGTGTTATTGGGTGAGACAAAGGTGTTAAGATTCGCGCCAACTAATTGCAGATCTTCTGCGATCGAGTTCACCATAATGGCACCCCGCAGATCCGCTCCGTCCAAGTCGGTATCTGGCAAAATAGCACCAGTTAAATCGGTCGGAGTAGCAGAACCATTTGAATTGACATAGGCACTAAAATTAGAGCCTGTCATGTTGACATCCTCTGCCCGGAAGCCAGACATCTTCGCACCTCGGAAGCTTAGACCCGCTGCCTGAACTTGCTCGGTTGGCTTGGTATCTGTGAGGGCAACTCCTGTTAAATCAGCTCGATCGAAGATGGAGTTTTCTAACGTGGCGTCTGTAAAGTTGGTTAAGTTAAATTTGGCATCTGTTGCATTGGTATTAATAAACTGAATGCTTTCAATGTCAGCATTCTGAAAGTCAGCTCCAGTGACGTTAGCACCTGTGAAATTTGCACCTTTGAGTCTGGCACTAGAAAAATCAGCATTTGTGGCGTTGGCGTTATTGAACTTGGCAACAGTGCCATCAGGTTCGCCACTCAGATCGGCTCCGTCAAAAATAGTGCCGACTAGAGTTCCATTAGTCAGGTCGATGCCTTTTAAAACAGCAAGCGACGCATTAGCTCCACTCAGATTTGCACCTACAGCTACTGCATCTGCGAAATTGACTTCCTGCAACTTTGTTGTCACACCTGACAGGTTTGCACCTGATAAGTTGATTCCCAAAGCGTTAGCCTTGTAAAAATCTGCACCTACCATGTTTGCCTGAGTAAAATCCACATTACTCATGGTGGCGAGATTAAATTTTGCACCTGTCAAGTCGGTACTGACTGATTGAAAAGGTCCAAAATGAACGTTGGTCAGAGACGCGGCTTGAAAATCAGCATTCTGCAGAACAGTGCCTTTGAATTGCACATCGGTAATTACAGAAGAGACAAACTTAGAAAAATCATTGGGAGCGCTTAAATTCTGACCGTTGAAAACTTGGTTGGTAACAGTTTGAAAACTACGATTTATAACTGACATAAGACCACACACCACTGGTTTATAAATATTAGTGTGTTTCAGTAATTTTACTTTGTCAACAATTATGAGAACTTTCTTATGTTTCTTAGATTGGCTACAAGTCAAATAATTAATTATTTTAAATAAACATCAAAAATCTTGCTAGCACAGGGTTTAAGCGTACTAACAGAATTATTCTTGGTATTTTTATTCAAGAACAACAAATCAAATATTATAAATATTTTGCAAAAGAAATCAATGCGAACTAAGCCCCAAAAAGCAGTTGCTTTTTTTGACAAGAAATTGAATGGCATTTTTTTAAATTTTAGACATCTCCAAGGACTACTTTTTGTCTAGACAAGACAAGGCTTCAGGTCTTTTTTAGGAGGTATCTCTTTTGCCAAACCAAATTAAGCAATCAAAAAAACAGTCAGATTAATGTATCACCACCTCCTTAAGTTCCGCATTCTTCACTCTGTAGATCTAGATGCTAGGAAAACTGGAAGATAGGAATATTGCTTGGATTAATATTGGTGGTGATGTCAGCCGAGGTAAAGGGAGTATTGGCTAAGGTAATCAACACCGCACCTGTGCCAAATCCGATATTGCCCGCAATACCATCTCCGATTCTGAACAAGGTGTTGTTCCCGGATTGGACAACATCGATCGCAGCAATACCGCTGAACGAAATGATGTCTCCCCCTGTTCCTGTCAGGAATCGATCGATCGTTTCACTACCATTACTGCTGTTATAAAAAATGGTATCTGTAGCACCATCAACACCTAAATTAATGGTGTCATTTCCACCACCACCAATCAGGGTATCAAGACCGATTCCTCCGAATAAAATGTCAGCACCGTGACCACCATTGAGGTTGTCATTACCTGCACCGCCGAACAAGGTGTCGCTGCCATTGTTCCCGGCAATCGTATCGCTGTCACCACCGCCGTAGATCGCATCATCCCCATTGTCGCCGGAGATGTTATTGGCACCAGACTCTCCAAACAGCAAATCGTTGCCGTTATTCCCGGTAATGGTGTCATCGCCAGCACCGCCATAAATGACATCATGTTCATTACCACCGAAGATGCGATCGCTTTCTCCCAAACCGTTGATGAAATCGATTTGATTAGAACCGTTCAAAGTTTCTCCTAGTTCAGTGCCAACAATGCCACCCGTATTGTTAGGTGCGATCGCGTAATTTGTGGTACTACCGCTAATCTCATTGGTGACGACTAATAAGGGCAAACCAGTAGGGCTGTCGGCAGCGGAAATAAAAGTCAAACCTTCAGGTCCTAAGTCTCCGGCGGCTGGTAGTTGTACGTTTTGGCTGAAGTCGCGGTTGTTGAGGTATTGGACAAATTGTGGGCTATTCGGGTTAGTGATGTCGTATACCATCACGCCGCCGATGCGTTCCAAACCGATGAACCCGTAAGTGCGATCGCCAACTTTACCAACTACTATGCCTTCTGGTTCGGGACCTTTGTTATCGCTGCGGTTATCAAAAGTATTATTGTCGTTGCTGGCGTTAAAATTAGCCGGAAATCGCTGGGCAGTAATTTGCTCGAAGTCGTCGCCGCTATCGTAAACTAAGTTACCTTGGCTATCCCAAACCGAAAATGAGCGAGCACCGTAAGCATAAAGCTTGTCGTAGTCGCCGTCACCGTCGGGATCGCCATCGATACCAGACACGCTCAAACGTCCGAGGTTTGAGTCTAGTTTTAAGGTCGCAGCATTCGGAAAAACCGTTGGATCGAGTGTTAAATTCCTGACACTTCTGTTTTCACCCCGATCGTCCCCTTCATTTGCCGTGACGTAGTAAGTCTGACCATTGCTGCTGAAAGTGGCGATCGCATCTGGCATATACATCCCGGAGATCGGCCGCGGATTAATAGCGATCGCACTATCGCGATCGCTCGCATCCAGTCCGTTCCCCAGTAGGCTGTGATCTTTCAAGCCTAATGGTTGCAGTTCGGTAACTGTTGCGGTGGGAATATCTATGACAGCAACGCTATTATTTTCTTGCAATGTCACGTAAGCTGTCTGCCCGTTGGCAGCAACCGCAATATATTCTGGCTCAAAATCCTGTGCCGCCGTCTTACCCGGAAAAATGCGAACACCCTCTGTCCGCAGTTGAGCCTCCGATCCGTTAAAGCTGGTGAAGCCTGCTGTGGTGACATTAGCTTGAGTGAGATTGTTAACCCCACCCGACAAGTCAATGATACTGACTGAACCTTCAGGATCTACAGTGTTCGATTCCCCTTCATTGGCAACTAGCACTTTGCTGCCATCAGGGGTGAAGGTTAACATATCCGGCAAAGCTCCTACTTGTACATCTTTTAAGTAAGTGCCATTGGCATCGTAGAATACAATTTTGCCAGGGTTAGTTTTATCGACAGCTTCAACAGCAACTGCGATCGTACCATTTTTGGCAGCAACGCTATTAGCAACAGCGCCGAACGAACCAACAGCAATCTGACTAATTTGTACGGGACTTGTAGGGTCGCTCAGATCGAGAATATCAATGGTAGTGGCTTGGGCATTGACTACAAATAGTCGCTTGGATGCAGAGTCATAAGCTGAAATTTCCGCAGCACCTCGATCGAATACTCCAGTGGTATATTTACCAAGTTCCGTGAGTTTAATTGTGTTTGCCATATCGCGGTCTTTTTTTTGTCAAAAGTGTGAAATTATTCCAAGGTGCGGAATATAGGATTAAATCTAATCGGTACTAACTTATTGACAAGGCGAAAAATCAACTTTT
>JBOFTL010001288.1:0-6916 GCA_051652045.1 Microcoleus sp.
GTATCATCAACTCTCAATATGGGAAAATCGGGAACTTCTCCTTGCCAAGCGCGATCTGCAACAGCAGCGATCGCCCCTAAATCCCGAGCTTTTTCGATAAATTCATGACCGTCAAAATATTCGCCCCGCAATGCCAAAAACACTTCGCCCCCTTTCAAAAGGCGCGTATCAGGAGTTATACCCTCAGACAAAGTTTCTGTTAAAACGCGATCGGACACAGCAGGCAAAGGGACAGACAAAATTTCCGCAAGTTGGGCTACAGTAACGCGACAAACCATCTGACTAGCACTCACACTTTAACTAATTTCCTTGTCCCGATCGCCCATTTTCGCCTGGAAAGCAGCAACAGCATCCTGCAAAATTCATTAAGCGCGGGTATCTGGCAAGGATTTGCTGTGACAATCTTAATACTAAATTGCCAACAGATAAATAAATCCTGATTTTTACTCCGCCATCTTTACAAAGACTTGACAAAATTTCCACGACTTTTTGCAGTCGATCGTTGATAGCTAGTAGGAGAGCATGTAATGCTGGTATTAGTTAATTATTGAAACAGAAAAATCTATCAAATCTGGCGATCGCCATTGCTACCTCAACTTAGCAGCAAACAGAGAAGTTAACTCAAATCAGGCTAAGCATCAGCCGATCGATCGAGCCCACAGTGCTCAAAGCTATTGCCCAAGCCTCGGAGGATTATCAAAGTGAACAATACCTGGACAGACAGTTACAACCGACAGACTCACGCAGAAGAACAAATCCTGTACAACCACCTGCTGGAAATGGTACAAGTGGAACAACCAGCCGAATCGATCGATCGATTTCGCACTTTGTTTGTGGGTAGTGGCGGATATCCCGATCGCACGGTTGCAGCAGCCCTCGACACCATCGCAGCCTCCAAGTACGCCGCACAAGACTTCAAATACATCCTCAACCGCTGCTGCCACATTTTAATCAACCGCTGGCAGCCTTACCCCAGCAAGCAAGCAGCCATTCCCGAACTGATTGCCGTGTTTGAATTAGTTCCAAAACCGTCAAGATACAGCAGGGCGATCGCGCCCCTTCCCAAATTAGTCTACCAATTTACCGAAAGCGAACAGTACCTCACCCTCAAACGCTTGGCTCAAGTCATCACCCACAATGGTACAGACACCACCAACAGCAAAGGGCCCGCAAGTCAGCCTCTCGGTACCTTAATTCCCCGCTACCCCTACCTGTGGGGTCACTGCCTCCTCACCGACGACAGCAACTACGAACAGCAAAAAATCATCAAAAAAATCCAAACTCAAAAACAGCAGCAATTTGAAATCGATCTCTCACAATATGTCGCTCATCAAGTGAGAAAAGCTCAAGTAGCCCGCCGGGGAACATCAATATCCTTCGGTAGGTCTATACAAAATATAAAAAATCCCACTTTGTTAAGCGACCCCGAACTGTTCTTTGCCCTCAAACAATTTGTCGGCAAAGTAGAAGGACCAGATACATACAAACAACTAGCCGGTACCTTCCGAGCCCATATCAGCGAGAATCAATCCTACCGTTCCTTCAAAAACGACTTGTACGAATACCTGATTTCTTCCATCAGCGATAGAAGCTACGGGAAATGCCAATTCAATCAAAAATTGTATAAGCAATTACAAAGCACCTTTCCCCAGAGTGACGATCTAAAATTCAACGAAGTTTTAATGATGAGAACTTGCAGCCAGTTGCTGAACTTTTTAGTAGTAGAGAGTTCTCAAAGACCCAATCATTTTGTCTTCATTGACCTCATCTCGAACCTCGGCCCGACTCAAACCACCGGACTGCTGCTAAAAATTGCCCTAATTTGCGATAAAGTCAAACCCTACCTGGAAAAACGGCTGGCAATCTTGTTCGGTCACTACGAATTCCGCGCTAGAGAAGGCGTCGTTTGGTTAGTCAAGGCCTTAGAAAACCTCAATTTAGCTTTGTGTACAAACTTTGGCGGAGCTGACTTATCTTTCCTCCGATAGGGAACCCAAAGGCAACTAACCGCTGAAACCCTGTCAGAAGCAGCGATTCTGTGCTAAAGTACCTAGTGTGAATCAGATTCGGTTGCAGGCTTTGTTCATTGCTACAGAATTGTCTAAAAACTTGCCCTTCTGTATCGGCAGGGAGCTCTCCGAAACTGAAATCTTTGCACTATCTAAATTTTGGAGTTATTCCTCATGTCGATATACGTCGGTAACTTATCGTACAAAGTTACCCAAGAAGACATCATCACCGTATTTGCTGAATACGGCACAGTCAAGCGCGTACACTTACCCACTGACAGAGAAACCAGTCGCCCCCGCGGCTTCGGTTTTGTAGAAATGTCAACCGATGCCGAAGAAGATGCGGCTATTAGCGCTCTCGACGGAGCTGAGTGGATGGGTCGCGACCTCAAAGTTAACAAAGCCAAACCCCGAGAAGACGATGGTCGAGGCAATCGCGGTGGTGGCGGTGGAAAATTTGCTCGCGGAGGAGGAGGGGGAGGACGCTACTAAATCTGACTGTTGTTCAAGTTTCTCACTCGAAGGCAGTAATAGCTAGGGGCTGAGGGCGCGTTTTCTTGGCACTGTTTTTTGGAGGCAGATAACCTGCGACCCCATGAAAAAGCAGAGCTCGGGAAATTCCTTAAAGTCCCCCAGCTCAAGCAGGGAATTCGCTCAAAATCCCCCTCAGTCAGGGGGCTAAAAACTGTAACTTGATTCTTGGACAAACCTACCCATGATTGCTCAATTGTGGGTAGGTTTTTCACGCGCAAGTTCTGCTTCTGCAAGGTTTTCAGTAATTAAATGCGGTCTAAGGATCGTGGATTAAATAACTTCCGTAGGTTGGGTTGAAGCATGAACCCTCCGCTGCGCTTCGCCCAACGTTCGAGCGTGGTGTTGGGTTTCGTTCCCGGTCCCAACCTACAAAAAATGCAAGTTATTTAATTCTCATTCCTAAGTAAGATCGGCTACGTACGGGCGAAGTGGTTTTAGGTGCAAAGTCTTACAAAAAATATGCAGCCAAGTTATCAAGAATGCAGTGGCTAAACCGCCATAAAGTTATCGGTTCAAAAAACAGTCAAAAGGCACAGATTGAAAGATTCGAGTCTACTCATCAGGTTCGATGCTGCTGAGCAGACCGTAGTTTTTCAGTGTTTCGCAGTAAAACTCCGCGTGTTCCAAAGCACAAGTAATTACTAGTGCCAGCCCGTTAGTGTGAGCTTCCATCATAATATTCACCGCCTGCGGCTGAGTCAGACTCGGTACGGTCTTCATCAGAGTCTGCACCACGTATTCCATAGGGTTAAAATCGTCATTGTGAAGCAAAACGCGGTAGCGCGGTGCCAATTTTCGGACTGTTGAACGCTTTTCGATAGTTTCGACAGACACTACTCGATAACCTCCTAACAAATAAAATCTTAAAATTTGCAACAGAAAATAACACTTATCTATCTGTGGACCTATCTATAGGGTTAACGCAGGCAATAACTGCTCCACAAATAGACTTAGCGCGTAAGTTTGGCGTGTCAGTTACGATCTTCTGTAAACAATATCGAGCCTGATGGCTCGGCAGTGCAAGTGTATTACACTTTAAGTTATGAGTTATTTTAGTAAAGTATCAAAAATCAGACAAGGCAACCAACCAAAAATCGATCGCCCCTCTTGACCGAACCCGCAACGCCAAACGCATCAACATTCAACTTGCACCACCTTGGTAGCACGATAATGTAAAAAAAGATATAAAAATCACAACATCTAATTGCCGAGGCCTCAAAACTTAACTGCACCCTATATGAAACGCAAACCTAAATCCTCCAACGACAGATTCAGCGGCTCATCCTGGGGAGATGAAGACGCCGACTACTCAGACTCTTTCGGTTCGCAGCCCCGGCGCGGTTCCCCATCTAACAAACCCTCCTTCATCAATTACGCATCTCTGGGGATTCTCGCAGCCGTCTTTATTCTGGGAATCGGGATCGGGATCGCTTTTAGTTCCAACGCTACGATTAGCCCGCAAAACGTGGCATCTCGCGAATTTATCGATCGCAGCGCCCCGAATCCCGAACTTTGCGTGCAGTTTGGAGCGAGCGCGATGGTAGCGGATATGCGCCTCTATCTTACGCTCAACCCCTTTAACGTGTACATCTCGCAGCCCAGCATGAGGCCGGGGTGCGTCTTGCGAACCAATAACTGGGCGATTCTCGAACAAAGAAAGCTGGTCAACCAAGAGCAAGTGCGAGAGTGCAAAAATCGCATGAACACGTTTGGTTTTACCGGCCCCTTGGAAGGTCAACCCGAAATCAACTGCATTTACCAAAACGACGGCGCGAAAAATCTGTTTCTCAATCAACCGGGAGCTGTTTCAGCACCTGAATCTCAAAACTTCTAAATTGTCCGTGAGTGGCAGAGGGAAGAGGGGGAGAGTGGGAGAGGGGGAGAGAATTTATTTTTTCTCAAACATCTCTCTCTTTTTTCTTCCTTCTTCCTTCTTCCTTCTTCCTTCTTCCTTCAAAAACTATACTGCGGCAAATCTTCGGTTAATTGAATTTCCACAATTTGGCCGGGTTGAACTGTAGCCGGCTGGGGAGCGGTGACATAAGTTGAAGCCGCACCGGCAGCCGCTCCCAGTAGCAAACCGACTCCAGACAAGCCACTCAGCAGGAATAAAGCAGCGCCACCAATGCCGCCGTTGCGAAGTACGCTTCTATCCCTCGGCACGGGGCGGCGACCGCTAATCGGCTCAGAAGTGGCTGCTAAAGGGATGTTTTGCCCGTTAATTTGGATGGCCTCGGCAATAAATCTGCTGCCGAGGTTGCTTGTTTCAAAACGACCGATTACGGGTGTATTGGCAGGCACGATCGCATTTCCTCTGATGTCGGTAATTCCCCCTTGCAGCAGCAGCACTTGGGGGTCACTAGTTTGCCGCCGCAAGCGCAGCGGGCGAGGACCGGGATAGACCAAAGCGAGACTGGTTCCGGCGGGCAGGATAAAATTAGCTCCAGTCGCTACTTGTACGGGAACCCTAGAATTATTGGGAATCGCGGATTTTCTACCAGATGGATCGGATGTGCGAGATGGTGTGGGTAGGGGCTCGCCAAAAGGGATGACTCGCGGTTCTGCTGGCGCTGCGGCAGCGGGTTCAGCAGGTCGATCGGACCTAGGAGCAACTCGTCTTTGAGGCTTTTCGCCAGTCTGCAGGTTAACTAAGGGCACGGTTATCGGCCGGATTCGATCGTCGGGAGTTGGCTGTTGGGTTCGATTTGGTTCAACAGTAGCAACTTCAGGCGGTGCGGGATCTGAGGGCGCTTCTGTTGTTGTGGGATTTGGAGTAGTTGGCTGTAGGGCGGGTGTTTCGGCTGTTTCCGGGGTGCTGGGTTCGATCGCGGGTACTAATACCCACCGATTGTCTGCCCCGACTCGTTGGAATTGAGTTCGATCGACCTTGACGGCCATTCCGGGAGCCAAATTCACTACAATTCTTGCTACTCCCGGCTGCAATTGACTCACTCCCACAGAACGTACCGTGCCTTCTGGGTATAGCTGAGTTGCGTCTACTGCTACTTCTGTATTGGGCAAATCCACAGCTATTTGACTGTTACCGATTAGAGAATACTTGGGCGTCGTTCCTTCTGGGAGGCTAATTATTAGCTCGTTCGTTGCCGGATCGAAGTGCCAGGATGTTGCTGTTGTAGCATTAGCTTGCTGCTGCAATGCGGGTACTGCTGCGACGGCGGTGGCGACTGCTAGACTCAGACTCAGTGACGGACTGAGGAATAATGGTGCAAAGAGCGATCGCGCTGTCATTTTTTGCCAACTTATCCAAAATTCTCGCATTAATTTTTTATGTTGCATGGTTTTTAGGTCAAATTTATCATCTAACATAAGTTTTGGGGATAAGTATCTATTATAAATGTGTCGATCGAGATTGCTCTCGTTAGGGTGCAGTAGCTTGAATTTGAGAGTTTAGCACTGTTGTTGAAATATGGAAATTGGTAATTAACTCGATCTCCTGTTGGCTCGATCGGGTCAAATAATAGGATCTATTTAATAAGTTCGATCGCCCTCGTGCTATGCTAAATTTACTGGCTGGCAGCAGTTTATGAAAAATTTAATTAAATGGAAATTATTGCGATCGCGCTTCGTTATCAACCACCAATGGTGTCAGGTAAGACAAGATGAAATAGAACTGCCCAGCGGACAAATTATCGATGATTTTTTTGTGAATGTCCGGCCTGATATCGCCCTAGTATTTGCGATAACAGAAAAACAAGAAATTGTATTTGTCCGTCAATACAGGCACGGAGTAGGTGAAATTTTGCTGGAACTTCCGGCCGGAAGTTTCAATTCTGCTGAAGAAAGCGGTAAATCTGCTGCTGCACGAGAGCTTTTAGAAGAAACTGGATGCGTTGCTGAAGAAATTTGGGAACTAGCAACCTTATATGATAATCCGGTCAAAGATACTAATTCTATTTTCCTGTATTTTGCAAAAAATGTCAAGTTTTCTGGCACCACAAATTTAGATATTACAGAAGATATTGAAGTTGTTTTAGTTCCGATTTCTGATGTTTTAGCAAAAATAGCTAACCGGGAGATTTGCGTGGCGGGAAGTGTCGCAGCTATTTTTTTAGGATTGGAGTTTTTGCACCAACAAAATTCATGATGACTCGATCGCAGACTCTATCTGTAGGATGCGCACTGCGCACCTTTTTTTGTCGGATTCTTACCAATATAAATAATCGCCCCAAGCCTCAACTGATGTACTACTTACTGTAAAAGTATAGCAATTCGCTATATAGCGCGTCTAAATCATTTATGCAATAAGTTAATATTGTTACCCGATCGGGTAAAATCGCTCGAATGCAATGCCGATTACTCGAACGCGAGATCGTTGGTATTTTTGAAAATCGATCGAATTGCATGACTCATTT
>JBOFTL010001289.1:0-2638 GCA_051652045.1 Microcoleus sp.
ATTTTGGGATCGAAATGAGCTCCGAAACCGTACAGAATGTCTTCCACGGGATTGTCGGTTCTCGCCGAAATTGCTGCGAAGGTAGGAATTTTCAAGTCGCTGGTGATGTCGATGACCCAAAGCGATCGATTGATACTCTGGTAGTAGGCTTTGAGATCTTGAAAATATCGATCGCCAAAACCAAAAGTTGCTAAATCTACTTCGGGCCTGGAAATCCGGTTGTACCACCACATGGCAACGGCATCGCGTTCGACAAGTTCCATGAATCCTTGCAAAATTGCCTCTTCTAGGTTGTTGCCGGCGGCGCAGCCGTTGGAGTTGGCGAGACAAAAGGGTTTATCCTCTGATGGATAGCCGTAATAGCAACAAGCTGTGGGCAGGTATTTCCAGGTTTGGTTAGTGAGGGACCACAGGGGTGTCCACTCAATTTTTTTGTTTTCGTCAAAGGGTTCTGGGACGATTTGAGGCCGATCGCAGATATCGTTCCATGCAGCGCGATTTTGGTATTGTAAATCGCTGAACATCATGCACTCGTAGGGGTGCACGGCTTCTTTTCCCATGTCGAAATAGGAGGCTGTTTTCCGGATTTCGTAGCCCTGAAATACGCCTGAATAGCGTTCTATGGCTTCGCAAAATCCGCTAGCTTTGGCTTGGGAATCGGTTTTGCCTTTCCCCGCACTTTGGCCGCGCACGTTTTCGCGCAAAAAGTACAAACTGTCGGACATCATGGCAAAGTTATGTCCGGCTAAATAAGCGGGTGTTAAGTCGGTTCCCGGTGATGGAATCGGTATTAAGGAACGAACAATTCCCGCGATCGAACCGATTTGATGTCCGTACTTTTTGATGGTTGCTTCTGGGGAAGAACTGCGGTGTCCGCCGTCGGCTGTGAAATTTTTTTTCCGACTTTCGAGGAGAATGGGTGAGGGATTTCTGGGCTGCCAATATTCGGGATTTCCACAAGTTTTACACTGCGGCCGCTTGACTGCGACGTGAATTCCTTTTTCCAGAGTCTGCGTGTCTAGGGTAATAATTTGTCCCGTTAATTGCGGGTTTTCTCCTGTCACGATCCATTTGGCTGCTTCGGTTGCTGCGAGGCTTAATGCGGTTTGCACTGTTGTCGGTAAAACGGCTTTGGCTGTGGGAAAAGTTGTGCCAATATTCAGGCGTTTTTGGATGAAACGTTCGACGGGCCGATTGTCTCGCAGGCGCTGCGCTAAGCATTCCCAGCAAGCAGTTTTGTCTGGATGGAATATGGGGCCGAGCCAAATGGTTTGACCGACGGGTTTGACTAGCATCCAGGGTCGATCGGACTGCAATGCTTTTTGGTTGAAAGTATCTAAATCTGGTTGCAGGTAGTCGTCTGTCAGGACAATTTCGATGTCTCCGAATTCGGATACTTGGATGTCTAGGGACTCTAAGTTTTTGATAAATAGATCGAAAATTTTGTCGGAGATCCGCCCGATCGACCTGACGGCTACTTTGGTGGTTTGCAGGCGGTGTTTGGCATCTTGACTCGCGTTCAACCCTTCCCAAAAAGCGGCAACCTCTTCGGGGAAAGAGCTATCAGCTTCGACGATATAGCCTTTGCACTCCATCTGCATCAAAGCGTAGTAAACTTCAGCAGCCGGAATGCGATCTTCTAGTCGATCGGCTATTTCATCTGCGGTATTGATGCCGTCGATCGAAGGCACTAACTCCCGGTAAATTGTATCTTCAAGCAAAAAAGCGTCTCGATCGGATAACAGAAAGACGCCTTCTGGTTCAACTGTTTCTAAATGAAAACACCGTTTAAATTGCGGTTTATTTAGCATTGCCCTCGATTCGGTAGTAGCTTGTTCTCAGTGAAACCTGAGATTTTTATTTTTTTATGACTTACGCAATCGTAAAGAAAAACAAGCTTTGCGTTGGCGCGTGCCTACCCGAAGGCGCGTGCCGCCCCCAAAGGACTAGGGCTGATACCTCGCTTGGCTCGTAATCATATACAATCGCATTCCTTGCGTCCAGGACTGTTCTTAAATTTTTAAGTCCGTGCAGGCGAACTTCGTTCGTGTAGTAGCGGTTTCAACCGCCGAGTCTTAAATGGGTTTCACTTAGTTTCAGGGCTAATTTGTGCGATACCAGCCGCAGAAGTTGCCATAGCAATATCTAAAAAAAATAAAGAAGAAAAATTGTACGCAATTTTTCTTCTTTATTAGGTGGTGTTCTTCCTTGAGAAATTAACCACCGCAATCGCGGGAGATTTGGGTTAGGAGCAACATCCTGGAATTGCCGGCGTTGTTTTTTCGGCAGTCCAAGCTGTAAAATTTTCGTCGGCAGCATTGCCCGCTTTTGCAGCGAGGGGAATCGTGTAGGTAAATGCAGAAGAGTTGTTCAGCTCGGTTTGTTCGATTTTCAAGTTTCCGTAAGCCGAGGGATCTAATAGCAGGTTGACGTTATCTGGAATCATCACTCCTGCTGCTGCAAATTTGCTTTCAGGGTTGTTGATGAACTCTTGCTTGAAAGTCGGATCGCACCAAGACTGAGCGATCATTTTGGACACGGCTTTGCTGAATGCTTTGTGCTCTTGTAATAATTGCATAGTTTCCTCTTCTGTTGTAAACTTGTGAATTGATTGTGAACTGATTTTCCGTCAATTTCA
>JBOFTL010001290.1:0-7059 GCA_051652045.1 Microcoleus sp.
CCCCCGAGTTATGCGAAAATCTTGAAAGATGCTGGCTTTAATATTTTGAGTGTTGCCAACAATCATTCCTACGATTTTCACGAACAAGGTTTTAATGACACGATAAAAAACATTGACAGCAACGGCATGAAAGCTGTCGGTAAAAGAAATCAAATTGTCTACAAAACTGTCAAAGGAGTGAGATTTGCTTTTATCGGTTTCAGTAACTACGGCGACGTTCACAATTCCTTGCTGGAAATAGAAGCAGGGCAAAAAGTAGTGCAAAAAGCCAAGCAAAACGCCGATATTATCGTCATCTCAGTTCACGCGGGTTCGGAAGGCACGGGTGCTTTGAATGTGAGAAATCGCACGGAATTCTTTTACGGAGAAAACCGGGGAAATATGGTGTTATTTTCGCGAAAAATGATCGATGCGGGAGCGGATTTAATTTTAGGACACGGGCCTCACGTCGCCCGAGCTGTGGAACTTTATAAGGGGAAATTGGTGGCGTATTCCCTGGGCAATTTTATGGGTTATCGAACGCTGTCAACGGCGGGCGAATTGGGCGTGTCTTTGATTTTAGATGTGAAAATGAATCCGCAAGGGGATTTTGTTTCTGGTAAGATTATCCCAGTGGAACTTAACAGCCGAGGCATTCCATTTATGGATGATGATTTTCGGAGTGTTGGGTTGATTCGCCGTTTGACAAAAAGCGATTTTCCTAACACGAATTTGAAGATTGATGACAAGGGACAAATTTTGAAAAAAAGTACGTCCGATCGAACGCAATAAAAACGGTTTGTAGTGAGGACTTCAGTCCTCAATCCGTTAAGGACTGAAGTCCTTACTACGAACAATCTGCGTCTGGGTCAAAGTACGTAGTTGCGCTTTAGCGCTCTTAGCTTATATCGGGAAAGAGCGCGCTTTGCGCAACTACATACCTAATTTATTTGACGACAATAAAACCACCCTGCTTCTTAAGGGGGGCTAGGGGGGATCGAACTTTTAATCGTCTTTCCAACAGTCTCTGACTACCTTTAACCTTAATAAGTTGACAGGCTTTGGGCAACGCTCCGGTGCGATATCAACGAGATTTAAAACCCTTAGAACTTTTCTGTTTCTCCTGCTGTTTTGGTTTCGACTTTTGAACTTCGCCCAAAGCTTCTTGAAATAAATTGTGTAAGTGTAAAGGAACGCTGGCAATTTCTGGCAATTCCGGTGTTAGTGGCTTGTTAAGTTCTTGCAGCAGCGACTCTAAATCGCGATCGAGTTCAAAATCTGGACGTTCCAATACAGTTTGCAAAATTTCTGCCAATCTAGCTGGATTAACTTTAGCTAACCGCTGCCAGATCCACACATTAATTGCCGGATCTTCTAAATAATTGCGCACCAGCTTCGACGCGCCGGGAATGCTGTTCCAATCTGCGGCTGATAACATTGTCGTAAATTGAGCGTAATCCGGCAAAAAAGTTTGTCCCCAGCGAGGATGCGAAAGGGCCGTTACCTGCGAGGCATTTTTGAAGCGATCGGGCAATTCAACTTTAGGCATTACCATTTTAGAACTAGCATTGCCTTCCAGCAACACCTGAACTGCTGCCGGATCTGTACCTGTTGTTGCTACTGCTGCTTCTTTGATTTCTTCAGTACCTACTCCCGCATCTTGAATGATTTCTTTGAGGGATTTAGTTGTGTCAATACCCGTATCAGCCAAGCATTTTTTAGCGATCGCTTCCTGAAATTCCGCAATCTTTTTATTCAGTTGATATCCCGGCATCGTAACTTCATCGCTACCAAAAAATTCGGTAAAATCTAAGTGATACTTTTCTACCGATTGCCAAGCCAATTCTAACAATTCTGGGGCATCAGCATACAGGTGATTTTTGTGATTTTGCTTGAAGTTGCCGATCGCCACTGCCAATTTCGGCTTGCCCAATTTCCCCATCGGAATCGGAGGACCCGACAGTATCCAAGAGTTATCGGTGAGAGGCGCAATGCGAGTTAACAAAATTTCTCCTAACTTAAACCGAGAGATTTCTTGCTGGAAATCGGCACTGTTCGGCTTGGCTTTGTAACGCTTGGCTGTCAGCCAGTTCATCAATTCAAAGCTGTGTGGAAAAATTTGCACGATCTCGAATAACCCAGTGAAGCTTCGCAGCCGCCAGTGTTCGAGCAATTGAAGCTCGATCTGACTTAAATCCGGTTCACTAGCAATAAATAGTTCGATCGGCGTTTTTTCACCGACTCTACCTTCTACTGTGAAACTGTCAATTACCTGATTTTGCTGGGCAATATCGTAGCGATCGCGGGACGATCGATCGGCCGCATAAGCTTCTAATGCTACCGCCAACTCTCCCTCTGCGTCCAGTACGAAGTCGATTAAATTTTGCTTGAGAGTCCAAGCTCGTGTCAATATTTCTTCCACAATAACTTTAAGTTAAATAAAAATTATTTTCATTGTAAAGCTAATTCTGAAAAAAGAAGCCGAATTATCGACTTCTTTTTTGACAAGTTTTTTTAAGACGGGTGAGAAAGCGAACCCTACAAAAGTCTTCCCAAAAAATCTTGCTAAATGCAGTGCCAGAAGGAAAATTGTTTTTTAGGGCGGACTATCAACGATCGACTGTTTGCTGTCAACATGTATGCCTTCAACAGTTACATCAAATTGTGCCTAGCAATGAAGTAAACTCGCCTCTAGAACAATCCCCGCAAGGACACTCCAAGAGCCCATTGGTGTCAACTTAACATCAAACCGATAGTCCGGCAGGAGTTTAAACCCCTGCTGGCTTCTCGGAATTACCGAAAATCTTTCGCATTCAAAAGTCTTCGCATTTACCCACAAGTCCGCCGGGGAATTAATTCCCCGTCGAGAGAGCGAAAGTCGGTTGAAACCGACTGAAAATCCCATTAAATTATCATTAATCCCAGTCCTCTTCCAGAGGACTTTCGCTATGAGACAGGGGTTTTCAACCCCTGGCGGACTGACGGGCAGATGGAAAGACTAGGTGGACTGACAGCTTAAGTTGACACCTATGGACATTGCCGTGTCCCTACCAGCAAAAATTCTGTAACTTAAGACTTGCACCAAAGGTGAGAAACCGGGTTGATGTGTAAATTTTTCGCCCTTGAATCTGAGATTTTTCAAAGAAATCCGGTTTCTGTCTTATTAAGGGGGATTTAGGGGGATCTAGATTTGGGACAAAGTGAGATTTTCAATGGTCCGATCGGAATTGCGAATTGCGAATGGCGAATTAGTGATTATTTAATCGCCTTTTCGATCGCGTCTTCAGCTTTTTGGATTATGTTCTCTTGCGGGTGTTCTTCCTTGTACTCCTCTAAACTTTCTTCGTAAACCTTCTCTACCTTGGCAGGGTTTTGAGCGGTTTTGACCAATTCGTCGTAAGCTGCTTGTGGATTTAAATCCTCGAAACTTTCTGCAGGGTCGGTAATTTTAGATTCTTGTTGCGTTTGAGTGCTGTATTGACCTGCTGCGTAAACCGGCCCAGCGGGAAATGCTGCTAGGCTTGCCAGATTGATTAA
The DNA here is from genome assembly GCA_051652045.1 of Microcoleus sp. Classification (GTDB taxonomy): domain Bacteria; phylum Cyanobacteriota; class Cyanobacteriia; order Cyanobacteriales; family Microcoleaceae; genus Microcoleus. The sequence continues at coordinate 3,517 of JBOFTL010001290.1, forward strand.
AGCCAGCAGGCATCCCAGCAAAATGCTTTGATTCAATGTTTTTCCTAGAGCTTTTAAAACCCGCTTCATGTCGATTTCTCCTCGTATTTTTCGCTAAACTTTATTTACCATTCCCTGTTGCGATCGAGCATCAGAAACTGACGGTTCTGTGCAACTTTATTTTAAAATATTGCAGCTACAGCACCCAGCAACTTACAGCGAACGGGAAGGTTTATCGTGATGTGAAACATCCTAAGCGCCCGGTGGTTAAGATTACTTCTACCGAAAGATAGATTAGGGCGATCGACTCCAAAATTATTGCGCTTGCTAGTTTACATAGTAGCAAAAATTTCCCCTCACTAACTACAGCAATTCTCGATCGATTTTGAGTTTTCGGTCTTGCATTACCAATTCAAACAAATCGGTAGGAAGGGCTTGTTCTACCGACCAAACGCCCGGTTTTGTCAGTTTTCCTTCTAATATTAATTGAGCGATGCTGCCGGTACCGATGCCCGTAGCGGCGGCAGCATTTTCGTGCACCGCTGTCGATCGCACTTGTGCGGGAGTGCCGTTTTTGATGCCGCTGACTTGCGATCGGACTGCCACACCAACGCCACTAAAATTATTAGTAACGCTGGTCATTCCGTAACTTACATAAGATAGAAATTCAATAACCGAGTTATTTTTGAGCCAGCTAGCGGGCCAGTATTTAGCAACAAGCCAAGTAAGGTGATTGTAAATGTCGGGAGACGTGCCGAATTTAGTCACGACTGATTTGACAGGAAAAGTTTCCGGTAAAGTGATTGCTTCCGGCATATCGAACCAGTAAACCCCTGTTTTGCCGTAGGGTTCTGGAAATTCAATTGTTTCGCGATCGCTGTAGGGTTTTACCTGCTGCAATTTGCCATCAAGCCAAACATCAAAAGACGTTTGCAAACCTAAAAAAGTAGTGCGCATTACGGTGACGCCAGCACCGCCAGAACCGCCGACAACATAACTTAAATGAATGTATTCTGCCTTGTCTAATTGTTCGACATCTCGGCGCACCATGCTGTTAGAAACTCCCGGAAAAATACCCGTGTTAATAATAGCTGTCACCCCTGCATTTTTAGCTTGTTCCCGGTATTCTAAAGCCCTGCGAGTAAAACTGCGGCTGTCGCTGACATCGGTATAATTAACGCCCTCATCAATGCAAGTTTTGAGAACATTTGCATCGCGGTAGTGAAAAGGCCCGGCACAGTGAACGACGAGGTTAGAAGATGAAACCGCTTGGCGCAACTCTGTAGTATCTGCTAAATCTAAAGGTAGATAGCGCGATCTACCCGACTGCAACTCTGGAGGTACAAAGCCTTCAGGATCGCGCCCGGTAAGAGTAACTTCTGCATCGGTATGGGTAACAAGGTCACGGGCAACGCTGCTGCCAATTCGTCCCCGCCCGCCGACAATCAAAACTCGGTTTGCCATCGTTCAAAAAAGGGTAACGCTAAAATAATCTTTTCTAATTTCTAGCAAAATTTCAATCTACATAAAGGATGAATTAGAGATAAGATGGGACATCGAGAGCGAGATCCCAGGTATCCGCAGGTGTTCCCTCACGGGCCCGACAGTGATTTCACCAGTATTGGAAAAGTCAAACAAGCATTTGGTTTAACCTGTATAAGTTATAATTAGTAATGCGCCCTAATTTTCACGAAAGAGTGATGGGCGATCGGGATTTTACCTTAATATTAGTTTCACGAGTTAAACACTATGGCAAAACAGAAACATGACTTCGGAAGGTAACATCGCGGATACGGGCATCTTAGAAAAAGCTAACCAACTAATTCGCTCGGGTTTAGCACCAGATATGCTCGCAGCACTAAAAATTCTAGAAGATCGCGCTATAGAAGAGCATAATCAAGAAGAGAGGAAGAAAATTAGAAGAACTCAGAAAGCCTCTAAAGACCGACACAGCCGTCACAGCGGGAAAAAGAAGAAAAAGAAAAAGCAAAGATAAGATATTAAGCAAAAACTTAAACAAACTGCAAAAGAATCAAGAAAGGTAAGGTATAAAAAATGGATAATTTGATGACTAAAACACTGCTAGATGATTGCGACTCAGATGATTATTTGCTGCAAACAAAAGCACTTCTTAAGCTTATCGATGCAGAAATATATGAAGCTGTACCAAAGATAGTAAAATTGGTAAAGTCACCCAATTCATCGGTGAGAGCCGATGCAGCTCGTGCTTTGGGTTATCTGGGAAGTGAGGAAATAGAGATGGTGGGGCCTGTATTAATAAACTTGCTGGAAGATGAAGAAGAACTGGTAAGGTCTGAAGCGGTGGAGGCTCTTGGAGATATTGATTATACTCCAGCAGTTGCACCGATCGAATATATGCTGAGAAACGATCCTTCAGCGTTAGTTCGCGCATCAGCAGCAGAAACTCTCGGGTATTTAGAAGACCCATCAGCGATCGCAACTTTGGAGCTTTCACTGCTCGATTCTGATGAAGATGAAGCTGTTAGATGTTATGCTGCCAATGCGATCGGGCTGTTAGCTGCGCCCCAATTATTACCCAAACTGGAAACATATCTCAACTCGGATCTTCCATTACCAGTAAAAGCTGAATTGCTGGGTGCAAGGTACTGGTTGGGTGGGAAACAAAATCTCGCGCAGCTAGTAAATTTATTAGATCGAGCTGAGGAAGATTTTGCTGAGCATATTTTGACTATTTTAACAGATTTGAAAGACCGCGAACCAGCGCTAAATTTGGCAAAAGATGCTCCAGAATTAGAGAAGGTATTAAGTTCGATCGTCCTGCGTTTTCCTCTGATGCAGCATCAAGCAGAATCAATACTGGAATAGTGGTGCGATCGGGCATAAATCGAGTTTTTACTAAGAATATTTAACCGCAGAGGGCGCAGAGAGTAGGGAGAGAGGGAGAGAAGATCGAGGGATGCTAAATTCAGTTTTAGTGGAGCGGATTGCGATCGATCGCCCCGAGTGAGCCAATAGCAAACAAAAACCGCAAACTCCACCAATCAACTCAGATGCAATACATCTGCGTTCATCTGCGTTCATCTGCGGTTCAAAAAATCTTACCTCTAATTAATCCGAAATACCGACTTAGCAGTCGATTTCAAAGAATTAGCCGCATCCGCCAAAGTTTGCGCCAAAGGCTGCTGCGAGTGCATGAAAATTCGAGCCGTATTCCTTCCCGGCATTCCCGAAATCGATCCGCCCGGATGCGTTCCCGCACCAGTAAGATACAAACCATCGATCGGCGTTTTATAATTAGCCAATTCGGGTAAAGGACGGAAAAATATCATCTGATCCAGCGTCATATCAACGTGGTAATAATTTCCCTTCAAAGCCCCCAAACGCTCTCCCAATTCCGCCGGACTTTCCACCCGCCGCCCGATAATTGAATTCTTGAGATTCGGCACGTATTCTGCTAATTTATCGATGCAGCGATCGGCAACTTTGTGCTTCAATTCATCCGTCCAACCCGTGCCGTGCTGGCCCGTTCCTTCCGCATTTTCTATTTGGTAAGGAGCAAAAAATTCAATCCAAGCTGTATGG
>JBOFTL010001291.1:0-4934 GCA_051652045.1 Microcoleus sp.
GATCTGTTGCAATGTTGCTTGCAACGTTGATTGCGGTGGTTGTTGAGATGTAAATTGCAAATTTGCTTGCGGTACTTGAGGTCGATCGTCCCAGGCTTTTATTAAAGCGGCACTGACTGTTTTTGCCATTTTTGACCAAGAAAATTTGCGAGCTCGTCCGAATCCCGCCGCAATTAACGAATTGCGCACATCTGGTTTCTGCACGTCAATCAAGGCATTGACCAAAGATTTTACATTGTTATCTTTGACATACAATGCTGCTTCGCCGGCTACTTCAGGAATCGAACTGTTAGGAATCGCAATTACCGGACAACCGCAGGCCATTGCTTCCAAAATTGGCAGTCCGAAACCTTCGTATTTTGATGTTTGCACGAATGTTACAGCACCGGAATAAGCACTGCGTAACTCGGCATCGCTGAGTTTTACCAGATGGACTTGGATCTTCGCTGCATAATTTTGCAACTCGCTTTCCAAGACAGAGTTGCCGCCGACACAGACAATCTCAAATTCGCCTTCGCCGCTTAACTGCGCGCAGGCTTTGAAGAAAAATCCGGCATTTTTATAACCGTTAAATCCGCTTCGATCGCCCACCCAAAGAAAATAAGGTTTGGTAATGCCGTATTTTGCCTTAAATCGATCGATTTCTGTCGCAGTTGCCGGCGAAAATCCTTTGTCAACGCCGCAATGCGCTACTGTTATTGAATTGGGAGAAATCTTGGGAAAGTATTTAATTAAATCGCGGGCTGTATTTTCCGAAATGGCGATGCAAGCAGCAGCGTGACGGATGGCAAAATGTTTTTCCCTCCACATCGGCTTAGTTAAATCGGCCCCAGTGACTTCGGGAATCATGTCATAGGCTGCGAATACCGATCGAGTCGATTTTGGTGTAGTGTAATAAGTGGAAATAAATAGATCGGCTCGTTCTCGATCGCACGCTTCCTGCAACATTTCGCGATCGGCCTCTGTATTATTATAGTTATAGGCGGGTACTTGCCTGTACTGAATGCCGGGAACTTTTGGTGCAGTACCGTTTCTATCTAAAACGACAATTTGCTGTCCGAAACTCTGACTCGCCCACTCGGTAATTAAAGCATTCCAAACGCGAGTGATGCCTGAAGTGTGAATTTGAAACATTACGCCGTCTATAATAATTTTCGGCGATGTTTTGGGAGTTTCACGTTCCGCAGCGAGGGGCAAAACGGAAGGTCGATCGTCGGGAACCAGATTTGCCGTCTGTTCGATCGCTTTCCTTACCACCGTAATTCGAGGGCCGGGAACCGGATTTGCCGTCTGTTCGATCGCTTTCTCTTTCACCATAATTCGATCGTCAGGAACCAGATTTGCCACCAGTTCGATCGCTTTGCCTCCCACCATGATTCGATCGTCCGCATTCAGATTTGCCATCGGTTCGATCGCTGTTGTTTCTCCCACCATAATTCGATCGTCCGGATTCAGATTTGCCATCGATTCGATCGCTGTTGTTTCTCCCACCATGATTCGATCGTCCGCATTCAGATTTGCCATCGGTTCGATCGCTGTTGTTTCTCGCGCCATGATTCGATCGTCCGCAACTAGATTTGCCATCGGTTCGATCGCTGTTGTTTCTCGCGCCATGATTCGATCGTCAGGAACCAGATTTGCCATCGGTTCGATCGATTTCTCTTGCACCATAACCTTATCCTGTTCCCCGTTACGAGTTAGCAGTTCTGCGGATTTACCCGATGGAAAAATTGTTGCTAGTGAATTCATCACCCTAGCAGACTTGCTGCATTGCAAAGCTGCTTGAATTTGGGCATTTGCGTAACTTTCCTCTCCGCGTTGCAGCATGACCTGCGCCATTTTTAAAGCTTCAATGGCATAATGTTCTCTAGCTCGATCGGACAATTCAACAGCTACCATCGGCGGCAAATAAGTTTGAGAAATTTCGATCGCCTTTCTAGCATCAGCAATATTGCCTCCAGACTGCATCAAGCGAGAAGTTTCCGATGCCGAATGCAGCCGGAAACAAGCTAAAAATTGCGGTTCGTACCAAATTTTACACCGCGATGCGATGCGTTTCCACATTTCCCAGTCAGCAGCAGAAGCAGCTTGCGGGCAAAATCCCCCCCAAGTTTCGTAAGTATCGCGCCTGACAGCAATTGCCGCAAATTGAATTCTTTGACTCACGGCAATGCGATCGAGAAAATCGTCCAAAATTCCCGCAGTTTCCCGTTCGCTTTCCGAGACAAAACGGCGATTGCCACCTGCATCTATATAATAGTGGCGGCAAAAAGCCGCACCGACATTTTGCTGTTTTGCTAAAGCAGTTTGCAGGCTGCTGTAAAAACCAGGCAACACGATATCGTCTTGATGCAAAATGTGAACCCAATGACCGCGCGCGCGATCGATGCAATCATTCCAATTAGCAACTTGACCGAGATTTTGCGGTTGCCGGTAAAAGGAAATTCTGCCGCCGCCGATGTTTCTGACAAGTTCTGCAACTCCCGCATCTGTAGAACAATCGTCAACTACTTCGATCTGCATGGCATCGGAATTCGGTGCTTGTGCCAAAATGCTGTTCAGCGTTTGTTCCAGATAGTGCGGTTTCGGATTGTAAGTCGGCAGCATCACAGACCAAAAAGGTCGGTGACTTCCTGCGGCTGCGGGATTTATTGACGGATATGCGATCGGATTAGATGTTAGCATCGGCGATAATTCTGGCACATTTTCAGGATGCACCGCATTCAACAATTGAGAAATTAAGCGATTGGTGTCCGCACCGAGTTCGCGTCCGCCTTGCAGCAAAATTTGTCTTGCCCAAAGCACTTCTCTTTCAGCATACAGCTTCGAGTGCAAGGTGATAATCAGAGCATTGTGCAGGGCTTGCAGTAATTGACTGCTGTGAATAGTTTGCTGGCGCGAACCGGTAGCGTGTTGTCTGTAATAAAGATAAGGTTGCGCCAAGCGAAAACCCGTCCAACCTTTCTCGCAGGCCGACACCCAAAATTCCCAATCTTCCCATCCTTTAACCATGATTTTGTTAAAGCCGCCAACTCGCTCGAAAATTTCTTTTCTAAACAGGGAAGTTACCGGAGCTTGATTGCTTCTCAAAAATCTCTGGAGGTCAAAGTCTCCTTTGCTGACTTTATCTTGCTTGACGCCAAATTCTTGAATGTCGGTGTAAGCAAAGCCGACTGCTGGTTTTTCTTCTAAAATTTTGACGGTGGCTGCTAAAAATTCCGGGTGAATTCGATCGTCGGCATCCAAACACAGGATGTATTTCCCTGCCGCTTGACTGATGCCGGCATTTCTGGCATCGGCAATGCCGCCGTTAGGTTTTTCCAGTAGCTTAATTTTGTGTTGTCGGTTGTCGGTTTGAATTATCTGCTTCGCTACAGCGCTGGTATCGTCGGGACTGCCATCATTGACGATGATGCATTCCCAGTTTTGATAAGTCTGACTGACAGCACTCGCAACAGCTTCGGCTAAATATTGCGCGTAGTTGTAACAAGGAATAATGATGCTGACAAGCGGTTGTGAATCTGCGCGATCGGACAGTGCATTCAATTGGGAGTCAGAAATCGATCTCGACCTCGAATGTGAATCCGCGCGATCGGGCAGTGAATTTAATTGGGAGGCAGAAATTGCGATCGGCCTCGAATCTGAATCCGCGCGATCGGGCAGTGAATTTAATTGGGAGGCAGAAATTGCGATCGGCCTCGAAGCAGTCGGTATAATTCCCCGCTGGCGGATGCCGAATTCTGACCAAATTTGCCAGGTTTCTTGCTGCGAGATTGAGGATGAAAGTTCTAAACCTTGGGGATTGGCGAAATACAAACCGAGGATTTCTGGCAAGCGCGCAAATTTTTCTGTTTTGCCAACGCGCAACCAAAATTCGTAATCGCCAGCCGCTGTAAATTCCGATCGAAAGTAGCCGTGTGTTTCGTGGAGGGATTTTCTCCACATCGGTTGCGGCCCTATAATGCAGCGCCGTTCGAGTTCGTTATAATCAAATGCCGGCCAATTCCACCGCCGATCGGCTTGCGTGGTGGCAAAAGTATCGTTAACTCGATCGGTAATTAATTGATCGGCATAAACCAAACTGACTGCGGGATTTTCGTCTAAGTATTTTGCCAGAATTTCTAAGGCATCCGGGCGGTGCCGATCGTCGGTGTTGGCGTTAGTAATGTAAGCGCCGCGCGACATTTTGATGCCGCGATTCCAAGCAGCGTACAGTGTTTCGCGATCGGGCGCGCGATCGTAGATAATATTTGGATATTGTGTCTGAAATTCCCGGACGATCGACTGTTCGTTTTCTTGTGAACCGCTGTCAAGTACGATAATTTCCAGTTCGCCGTTTTTGTACAGCGTTTGGTCTACCAAATCCTGCAAGCAACCGCGCATAAATTTTTCTGAGTTGTAAGCAGACACGATCGCCGATACTGTGAAACTCGGTCGATCGAATGCAGTGCGATCCGATAAGTTGGCTTCGGGTTGTTGTACTGTCGCTTGCTGCCACTGATTTTCCTGTTCGATCTCCATTACATCCGTCGGTACTGTGAAATTCGGTCGATCGAATGCAGTGCGATCTAATAAGTTGGCTTCGGGTTTTTGCACTGTCGCTTGTAACCACTGATTTTCCTGTTCGATCTCCATTACATCCGTCGGTACTGTGAAATTCGGTCGATCGAATGCAGTACGATCCGATAAGTTGGATTCGGGTTGTTGTACTGTTGCCTGCGGCTGCGGACTTTCCTGTTCGATCTCCATTACATCTGCCGGTACTGTGAAATTCGGTCGATCGAATGCAGTACGATCCGATAAGTTGGATTCGGGTTGTTGTACTGTCGCTTGCAACCGCTGACTTTCCTGTTCGATCTCCATTACATCTGCCGATACTGTGAAATTCGGTCGATCGAATGCAGTACGATCCGATAAGTTGGATTCGGGTTGTT
>JBOFTL010001292.1:0-3180 GCA_051652045.1 Microcoleus sp.
GAGGTTTTCGCGATCGGTATGACACAGCATTGCCGTGTTTTTGCGACTTTCCGTTGCTATATCGTTTGTTGTTATTTCACGAATCAATAAGGTGCGCAGTGCGCACCCTACAAATAGAGTATTTATAGTAAGGTGCGCACTGCGCACCCTACAAATAGAGTACGTGCGTCCAAAAATAAAAAATGTTAAAATATCTCAAAGCTCTTTATCAAATTTTTTGGGAGCAAAACTGATGGCCGCACTTATAGAAAACTCTCAATCTCCAAATAACACCGCCAGCAACTTGCCGGATGTACCTAAAGGATCTAAATTTTTAAGAACAGCCAGAATTATCATGAATCCTTTAGGTTACTTAGAGGAAAGATACCAGCAGTATGGCGATATTTTCAGTCATGAATTCAGCGGTTTTCCCCGACGAGTAGTTGTCAGCAATCCTCAAGCAATTCAAGCAATTTTTACAGCAGATTCTAAGTTGTTTGAATCCGGCAGCGGAAATCAGATAGCGCTACCTTTAGTAGGACCGAATTCGTTATTGTTGCTAGATGGCGATCGGCACTTTCAGCAGCGCAAACTTTTAATGCCACCTTTTCACGGCGAACGCATGAAAACCTATGGCAAAATCATCCGCGATACAACTGAAAAAGTCATGCAAAGTTGGACTCCCGGCAGCACTTTTAAAGCGCAAGCTAAGATGCAAGAGATTTCGTTAGAAGTAATTTTACACGCGGTTTTCGGACTGAGTGAAGGAGAGAGATACCGGGAATTTCAGCGGATAATAGTGAAAATGCTCGATGTTTTTAGCAATCCTTTGAACGCTACTTTTTTGTTTTTCAAAGGGCTGCAAAAAGATTTAGGTGTTTGGACTCCTTGGGGGAGATTTTTAGAGAGTAGACGGCGTTTAGATGAACTGCTGTATCAAGAAATTCGCGATCGCAAAGCTCAATCTCAACCATTAGGAGAAGACATTCTCAGCTTGTTAATTTCAGCGCGAGATGAGGCGGGGGAACCGATGAGCGATGTGGAATTGCGCGATGAGTTAATGACCGTGTTGTTTGCAGGTCACGAAACTACTGCTACTGCTATATCCTGGGCGTTGTATTGGATTCACTACGTCCCGGAAGTTCGCGAAAAGTTGCTGCAAGAACTCAGTACAATTGATGTCGAAAATGCTGATGCGATCGAAATTACTAAGCTGCCATATTTGAATGCTGTTTGTTCGGAGACGCTGCGATTTTATCCGATTATTTTCTTTGCTTTTCCCCGCATTTTGCAAGCTCCAATGCGGTTAATGGGTTACGATATTCCTAAAGGCATAGTGCTTTCTCCCTGCATTTATTTAGTTCACCATCGAGAAGATATTTACCCGGAACCAAAGTGTTTTAAACCAGAACGTTTTCTCGAAAGACAATTTTCGCCCTATGAATATTTACCCTTTGGCGGAGGGAACCGCCGCTGTATTGGCGCGGCATTTGCGATGTTTGAAATGAAGTTGGTATTGGCAAAAGTGCTGTCGCGATACTCGTTAGAACTTGCCCAAAAATGTCCGATTTTAGCGGCACGTCGCGGTTTGACAATTGCACCGAAGGGGGGAGTTCGCCTGCGGGTAAAGGCCTGTTTGTCTTAGGGTACGTTGTAGTAAGTTGTAGGTTGGGTTGAGGAAGAAAACCCAACTTCTTATATGTAGGTTGGGTTGAGGAACGAACATAATTAGTGAGTGTTGGGTTTCGCTTTGCTCAACCCAACCTACGCCATAAATCGACAATGAGAATTTTGGCATTGCGGACTGAAGTCCGAACTGCGAACGCATTTTATTGAACTCGATCGAAAACGATCCGATTCGAGATTATTTGTTGGAGATGTGAATTCCCTAAACAACAACAAAAATGTCTTGATTAGTTAAAGCCAAACCGGGCGATAACTTCGCAATTTGCACTTGTGCACTAGCCCCCGAACCATCAACATCAAAGAACAAAGCACCAGTTTGTTTGTTGAAAATAAATCGATCGGACGCATCCAATGCCGCCGTACCGATCGCAAATTGGTCGATCGTGACAGTCGAACCAGCAGTTAATCCGCCGCCAAAACTCGACGCAGAAACTAAGATTGTATCGCTAGCAACTGAGAAATCGGTAAGGGTATCAATTCCCTCAGCAGGCGATGCAAAACTAATACTATCAGCACCAGCCCCGCCAAATACGAAATCGTTGCCCGTTCCTCCTATTAAAGTGTCGTCACCACTGCCGCCGCTAATGATATCATTGCCACTTCCCGCAGCTTCAGGAACGCTGACAGCAGCAAGACCGACGAAATTGAAAGAACCATTCCCGATCGAACCTAAAGATGTTGCAGCCCCAGTCGTCAAATTAATCGAATACAAAGTCGAACCGGAGACTGCATAGGCAATATTGATTCCAGGAACGGGCGAGAAAATGTCAAAGCCAACTTTGTCAGCAAAATTAACACCAAGCGAGCCGATCGTAAACTGCTGTCCCGTATTTGGAGAAGGCCCGGAAGCAGGATCGGAAACAAGGAAATTCAGACCTCCCTGGCGCGTCAAAACATCCAATTTAGAATCGATGTTGTACAGCGTAGTTCTGCGACTTGCTGGCGAAGGAGCAAAGGAATTCGTGTAAGCGGCGGCGCTAATATTCGGGTCTTTCCCAGCGTTCGGATCGGTTGCTGCAAAGGCTAAATTCCTATCTGGTTGAATGCCTGCTGTTAGGGTATCTCCATCTTGAACAGCACCTGTATTAACATTAACCCGAAGGTTTTGGTCGTTAGCACCTACCAACCGTAAAAGGTCGGGAACTGGGTTGAAATCTACACCGGATAGGAAACCTGCATTAAACGGAATTGGGGAGATATTCTGCTCGGATGTTGCATTGCCAGAAACCGGATCGATGATGTAAATTTTGTTAGTATCGGTGACTCCGTAGAGCAAACCGTTAGCGGGACGCAGGTCAATTCCGATTAATTTGCCGTTAACTCCTTTGACGGAAATTGTTGTAGCTTCTTTGGGTCGATCGGGATCGAAAGAAACCAGGGTATTATTGTCAGTTAAACCGAAGAGTTTGACACCCCCTCCACCAACCAAACGATCGTTGCCACCTCCACCAATTAACGTGTCATTTCCGACACCGCCAATACCTGTATCGTCGCCATCTCCACCGTTAAGAAAAT
>JBOFTL010001293.1:0-2324 GCA_051652045.1 Microcoleus sp.
ACCGTAAATATTACCTGCTAAGCCTCCCGTGATTTGATAGGGAATTTGGTGCGCGTCGAAGGTGAAAATCAGCAATTTTAAGGTTTTGAGGTGGTTTGCGGATATCATGTGCGGTATCGAGTTCGAGTTTCAAGGAGCAAACTGTGAAAATCCGCCGAATTTTGTGGGTGAGAGTGGCGCTAATAGCACTGTTTTTAACAGCGGTTTTGAGTCTCCCAAATATTGCTAGCAACAGTCCCTTGCAATTAGCCCAAGCGCCTAATTGCAAAAGTCCTCAAACTACAGTGGACATGAATTTGTGTGCGACTCAAGAGTTTCAAGCTGCGGACAAAAAACTGAATCAAGTATATCAGAAACTTAAGCCGATGCTCAATAGCAAACAGCAGCAGAGATTGACTGCGGCACAGCGTACTTGGGTGAAGTTTAGGGATGAGTCTTGCGATTACGAATCTGGGAGGTTTGAAGGGGGCACTTTGGCCGGGTCTACCTACGGTTATTGTAGGGCGAGGATAACGCAAGAACGAGTTAAAGATTTAGAACGTTATTTGAAGGAAGCAAATTCTTAAATAGTTGATAGTTGAGAGTTGATAGTTGAGAGTTGAGAGTTGATAGTTGATAGTAGGGTTCGACCCCAAACTCGGATAACGAGCGTAGCATCTGAGAGTTTGGGGTCGAAAGGTGCCCCCGTGCCCGCCATGATAGTTGAGAGTTGAGTTGATTTTTGATGTTTGTTGTATCAAGTAGTGGAAAGTTCGACAGCAATTAAATTTTCCTCAATTAACAATTCGTCGAGGCTGTCAATTAGGTCATCTATAGCGGCTAAAATTTGTCGATCGCCCCCTAATAATGATACACGATTAGTAACGCTCTCGATTTGCCGATCGAAATCTTTGGGCAATTTGGAACACAAGTTTTTTGCCAGTTCTACCGACCGTTTTTCACCCGGATGGGGGATGCAATTAACGGCAAAAATAATGTCGAAATAACTGCCTAATAATGCTGCGGTTCGGTGAATGATACTGATGGCATCTTGGCGGGAAATGGCCGATGCTATTTGGTGGTGAAATGACGAAATATTGTCGCGCAAAATCGGATGATTTTTAGCAATTATAGCTTGGCGGAGCATTTCTGGGTAAGGTCGATCGGCCGTTTCTTGCAGTTTTTGAAACCAACCATCTCGATCGTACAAGGCTACTGAGGTGAGTACGTTCCACCAAAAGCAAGTTGAATAACCTATGGATGCTTGATGTTCTAAAAGCAGGCGATCGATCTGTGCTTCGATCCATTCTGGTTCGCGATACATGATATCGACACCGCATCCAGTTGTACGTTCTATTAACTCATCTCCAGGTTCCCAAAATTGATTGTTGATTTCATAGCGATCTGACAATTCTAGCGCGATTTTTTCTCGGATATCTACATGAAGTTCTCGATCGACATACAGATAAATATCGAAATCTGATAGCTCATCTGCAGGTCTAACTGTTCGAGAACCTGCTAAAACTACCGCTGTTACTTGAGGCCAAATACTAAATTTATCGGCAATGGTTTGAGCCAGTTCAGGGATTTCTAGGTTGGCAATTTTATAGTCGTGCAGCATTTGATTGTCGGTTTAGGTTGGTAAAAATGGTGTATAGTTCATCAAATAAATAAAGTAGGTTAGCTCGATCGCAAATGTTTTGTTTCAGTCCGATCTATATCTTATTGTAGATCGAGAGTTGGGTTGAGTTACCTTATTTTAGCCAAGAGTTAAAAACGTAGCAAAAAGGTTAAATCAACCCGCCCCACCCACGAAAAATCACCCGATCGCATTGGTGCAAAATCTCAGTTTTTAGGAACCGAGAAGGCGCAAAGTGCGCGCAGTTATATATACTAAAAACTCACAAATCTTGAGGATAACAAAGTATTATAATTCATAAATTTTAACGTACCCGTAGATAGCGAACTGATGTTTTGCGGTACCTGACCCCTCAATCCAAGCAAATCGAGGATTTTGGCTGTTGGTTAATTTATTTGCTTATTTTAGCTGCCGGTAGTGTAGGATTGGAAATCTAACAGGACTTACACCAAAAGTGGATCGAGACGCTACTTATAGCGTTAAGGTTTGCGTTGCGCGCCTGCATATGCCTACATATAGAGTGCGTACTCCGCACCGATGATGTAAGATCTAAAATCTCAAATCTCAAATCTAAAATAGCTATGTCTTTCGTGGGATTGCACATTCACAGCGATTACAGCCTGCTTGACGGGGCGTCTCAGTTGCAGCAGCTAGCCGATCGAGCGGTAGAATTGGGAATGCCCGCGATCGCCCTTACGGATCACGG
>JBOFTL010001294.1:0-10814 GCA_051652045.1 Microcoleus sp.
GGTGCCCCGCCACCTCCCGGAATTCCCCGCCCTCCAGCGCCTGGGGTACCCAGAGCAGCCGGAGCACCACCCGCACCACCGCCTGCGCCGCCCGCACCCGCTGTCGCGCCACCTCCACCTGCTGCTGCTACCGCACCGCCACCCGCACCTGCGATCGAATCCGTACCAGCAACGGCCAAAGACCCAAATTCCAGAAGCAGCAACCATCCGACTTTGAGAGAAATGGTGATGCGGGCCAAAGAAGAAGGAGTCTCTGACCTTCACCTGGGAGTCAACGAATTTCCTCGCTTCCGCAAGCGCGGCGATATTAGCGATGTTGGCTATCCAGTTACGGATTTGGATACGTTTTTCGGCTGGCTCAACGAGTGCATGAGTGATGAAGAAATTGCCAGTTTTCAAAAGAACCTAGATTTTGACGGCGCTTTTGACTTCGGTTTCGTGCGGATTCGGATTAGTTGCATGGACGCTTTATCCGGCCCGGCAATGGTACTGCGCCTGATTCCTGCCAAAATTATGACGCTGGAGGAATTGAGGCTCCCAGAAGTCTTTAAAAAAATCTGCGGCTACCACAAAGGGCTAATTTTGGTGACGGGACCGACGGGTTCGGGTAAGTCAACTACCTTGGCTGCGATGATCGATTACATCAACAAGACTAAGGCGTTTAACATTATTACGATCGAAGACCCGGTAGAGTTCGTACACGAAAGTAAGAAATCTCTGATCAAGCACCGGGAAGTCGGCCGCCACACCCTCAAGTTTATGAACGCTCTCAAAGGCGCTCTGCGACAAGACCCTGACATGATGCTGGTGGGGGAAATTCGGGACAGAGAAACGATCGAAATTGCGCTCAAAGCTGCTCAAACAGGTCACTTAGTGGCAGGAACTCTGCACACCAACAGTGCTGTTAAAACTTTGAACCGGATTTTGGATATGTTCTCGCCGGAGGAACAGGGCGCGATTCGGGTATCGATGTCGGAATCTTTGGTGGCGATTATTGCTCAATTGTTGGCTAAAACTACGGACGGGAAGCGCTGCGCTTTTCACGATGTCTTGATCAATACCGATGTGATTAAGGAATACATCATGAAGGGTCAAAATGAGGAAATCAATCAAATCATGCTTAAGGATACTTATGAGGGCATGACGACGATGAATCAGTCGCTTTACACGCTTTATCAAGAAGGGCGAATTACTGAAGATTTATGTTTGGAAAATTCGCCGTTCCCGAACGAAATGGCTCAAATGCTTCGCGGTCGCGTTTGAGATCGCGTCCGGTGGATTACCTTGACAAAAAAGGTTCGTAGTGCCTACTTTAGTCCGCAACAAAGAGCGGACTAAAAGTAGGCACTACGAACTAATCTTAATTACCCTCATTCGATCGGACAGAATATAATTTTCATTTACCTTGGTTTGAGTGCGATCGATACGCTCAGTTAGTGTGGTGAGGGTTCGATCGAACTGTCTGCGCTGCAGAATCGAGTTATGAATTTAATTTAAAACTGGTAATTTAAAACTGGGGCGAAAGGATTCGAACCTCTGAATGGCGGGACCAAAACCCGCTGCCTTACCACTTGGCGACGCCCCAACGTCTCAACCTTTCATATCTTAACACTCAGACCTCGGGATTTGTCAAGCATTTCGACAGGAAAATTTCATTTTTTGGCAACTCGGTAAGGAGCGATCGGGATCTGAATCCAAAACTCCGCTCCCTGTCCGGGTTCGGAGATGCACTTCAAATCCCCTCCATGTTTCTCGACGACGATCTGGTAGCTGATCGACAAGCCCAGTCCCGTACCCTTCCCTACGGGTTTAGTGGTAAAGAAAGGGTCAAATAGCCGACTTGCAGCTTTTTCCATCAATCCCGGTCCGTTGTCCCGAATCCGAATCAGTACGGATTGACCGACGACCGCTTTTGAGTCTCGATCGTCATGCGATTCCCCGGTGACCACCTCAGTGCTAATTTTAATAATTTTGGGTGCTGGCTGATTTTCCAAAGCATCGATCGCATTGCCGATAATATTCATAAATACTTGATTGAGCTGTCCGGGGTAACACTCTACTTTCGGCAATTTACCGTACTCTTTCACTATATCTATTCCCGGAATCGAGCCGTGCGCCTTCAAACGGCTGTGCAAAATCAGTAGGGTACTATCAATGCCTTCGTGAATGTCTACCGGTTTTTTCTCTGCTTCGTCGTGTCGCGAAAAATTGCGCAGGGACAGGACTATTTGGCGGATGCGCTCTGCTCCCATCTCCATTGAAGACAGGATTTTTAGCAAATCGGGGACTACAAAATCGATGTCGATTTCTTCACTTTTATCGAGAATTTCCTTGCAAGGTTCGGGATAGTATTTTTGATACAAACGCAGCAAATCGAGAACGTCTTTAATGTATTGCTCGCAATAAGTCAAGTTGCCGTAAATAAAATTAACTGGATTGTTGATTTCGTGGGCGACGCCGGCAACCATTTGACCGAGAGAGGACATTTTTTCGTTTTGAATGAGCTGAGCTTCTTTCTGCTGCAAATTCTGCAAAGTTTTTGCCAACTGGCGGGCTTGAGTTTCTGCTGCTAAGGCGGCGGCGCGGGTTTGGGCGTAAAGTTCGGCTTGGTCGATCGCGATCGCGAGTTGATCGACTACCGCTTGCAGCAATTCTACTTCACTTGCCGCCCACTCGCGGCCCCCGTGATAGTGGTTGCAAACTACAGCCCCCATTTGACCGGCCCGAGTTTTTAGTGGCAGCAGCAGCTTGGAAACAATGCCGGTATCTGTTAAAAAAGTTCGGGTTGCAGGCTCGATGCAGGATGCTGTGGCTGCGTTGCCGATGCGGAGAGTTTGGCGGTGGCGGATTTTTTCTGCCAGCAGCGTTACTTGTTCGATCGGGTAATCTGTCAACCGATCTTGCAAATCCGGGTGTATCGCCTCGTGGGTAATCGTAAAGTTTGGTTGGTCTTGCAGCGAGACTGAATACCACAAAAAATAACACTGGTTAACCTGCAACAAATTGCGGATTTCATTGACAGCCGTATCTAAAATTTTGTCGAGGTCGAGGGAATTGCGCATCTGGCTGGCGAGTCCGAACAGCAGGCCTTCGCGGCGGTTCAACAATTCTTCTCGGGCCTTGATGCGATCGATCGCTACGGCAATTGCGTCAGCCATCGGGGCGAGAACTTCTAGAGTTCCTGCCGCTGTGGATTTGCTGCTGCACAGCACTAGCACCCCCACCAATCGAGCCTCCACAATTAGCGGATAGGCGATGGGAGACGGTTCGGGGGGCGAGATGAGGAACAGGGGGGCGGTTGGCAGTTTTCCTAATGCCGATCGTATCCAGTCCTCTATTTTTAGTTTCCACTCTGCGCTTTCGATTCCCGAAGCTGCCTGCAATTCTAATTTCTGAGCCTGCGGGTCGCAAGTCCAGACTAGCGCGGCTTGAGCATCGAGATGTTCTACCATTGCCTCGGTGCAGTGCTTGAGGACGATCGGTATTGTCCCGCCTTGTCCCAGGGCGGCAGCGACTTTAGCTTGCAGCACCCACAGGCACGATTTCTCTTGCTGCGATGGTGCGGTTGACTGCGAGTCGCGATGCTCTGAATTTTCCCAGAAGTATTGCCAGTGACCGCTGGTGCTAATTAAGGGCAGTTTGTTGGTGCGAAAGATTCTCGTGCCACTGTCGGGAGTCTCTATACCGCAGAAAAAGTCACGCCCAGAGCGAGCTAACTCCGACATTTGTTGCGAGTCGTTGGTGATGTCTTCTAGAACTGCTACCTCGGATTTTGCTTTGACTAACTCGCACCGCAGATCTACCAACTTTGCTGCTTGCCGAGTCAAAGTTTCCATAGCATTTATAGCTTCTTTTGTCAAGTCTCGGGGCACGCAATCCATGACGGACAGAACTCCCACAAGCAGTCCGCCCTCCGTCACTAGTGGCATCCCGGCGTAAAATTTCACGAAGGGGTAGGAAACCACGAGGGGATGAGAGGCAAATCGCTTGTCAGCGCAAGCATTTGACACGATAGAAACCGGGAGCAGATTCGTGGTGGTTGCAGGTACTGCAATAGGAACTTCAAGTACGAGGTCGCATTCTGAATGGGTATTAGAAAGGCAAGCCGATTCTTCTGTATTGGGACTCATCGCCCGAGCGCAAAAATTGAGGTAGCTTCGATCGCAAGTTCGATCGACTCCTATTTGCGACTTCAGCCAGTGATGGCTGGCGTCAATCGAACTCAGGAAAGCAATAGGAGTTCGACAAAACTGAGAGGCCAAGCCGACCAAATCGTCGAAGCAAGCCTCCGGAGCAGAGCCGAGGATCTGATACAAGTCAATTTTGTGGAGCTGGAACACTTTGGTACTCAGAGGCAAGGGTGCTTTCATGTATAACTGCCCGTCTAATTGCTTTAGCCCGCTGTTTTGCCCGATCGCGCAAAGAACGAGGTGTAAATTTGCTTTTTAGAGACTGGGACTTTGACAGCCTGCAGGCTGCTGGCAAGGACCTCAGACTAACCTCTTCACTGACATGGGAACTTGTGAATTTTGGGAGTTAGAGCACCGCCGATATCGTACTGTATAAATTATAACTCCTGTTGCCAATACTCGATCGCCCCTGCTGCCAATGTTTTTAGGGAATTCCTGCAGCTTAAATTTCATAACCAAAGCTAAATGCCTCAGTTGCTGAGCGGCAACTTTCAAAAAGACATTCAAAAACACATCTATGTAGCTTACATTTAGTTTTTTTGTAAAAACTTTCATTTTATTTTAACAGACTTATCTCATTGTGGATAGCTGGGCTGCCAGTAGATTAAGTTGAGTAGTGTGTGTAACAATAGCATTGACCTCAATCGCGCTGTGTCACACTATGCAGCGAAACTACAGCCAAACTGCGGTAACAATACTAAGGTAGCCAAACTAAGGTAGCCAAACTAAGGTAGCCAAACTACGGTAACAATACGGCAAAAATACATCTACTACAGCGACCCATACCACATGACATATACAAAATAAACTAAAAAAGATTAACCGAGTGTTAAAGTTTGTAACAGGAGGTTATCAAATGTGAGCGCTAATGTGACCGCTATCTCCTGCAAAACAGGTTTTGGGCGTTGGAATTCACAGATGCCAACTATTATAATAGGCGATCGACCCCCAAGCCCATCCCTGATTTCTAGTTTAATCTCGAAACTAGGGTACGAGGCTTTCAGGAAGTATGCAAAAGGCTCTGCAATTATTCACTAGGGGTAAATCTCAAAACAAGAGAAAAGGAATGATGTTTCCTATTGTCAAAAACTATAAGTAGAGTGGAGAGAAAAATTATGTCTGCAAATAGCAGTCAAGTACCGACTATTTTGGCAGTTGATGATAGCGTGGTCATGCAGGGGCTTGTCAAACAAGCTTTAAGCAAAGAGTTTCGGGTGCTGGTAACTGACAATGCAGTGGATGCTTTATCCACAATTTATCACGAAC
This sequence comes from Microcoleus sp., assembly GCA_051652045.1. Lineage (GTDB taxonomy): Bacteria > Cyanobacteriota > Cyanobacteriia > Cyanobacteriales > Microcoleaceae > Microcoleus. The sequence continues at coordinate 5,457 of JBOFTL010001294.1, forward strand.
AAGTTGCGGTTTTATTGCTGGATGTTTCCATGCCCGGTATTGACGGATTAGAATTGTGTCGCACGGTGCGCAGTTTAGCTCAGTTTCAAACTTTGCCAATCGTCATGCTAACAGCCAGAGATGGAGCTTTTGATAAAGTTCAAGGCCGTTTGGCGGGAGCGACAGAATATTTAACTAAACCTTTTGATGCCCAGAAATTGCGCGAGGTAATAGGGAAGTTTGTAGAAATTAAAAAATAGAGATGGGACAACAAGAATTTTAATGTTTAATTTTTAACTTTGCTAGGAGTAGGGGAGCGATCGCGCTTGCAGGAAGTACGTGTTGGACAGCACCGAGGGCGATCGCTTCCTTCGGCATTCCGAAGACGACGCAACTAGCTTCGTCTTGGGCGACAGTCAAGCCACCTCCTCGGGCGATCGCCAGCATTCCCTCGGCACCGTCTCGTCCCATTCCTGTTAGTAAAACCCCTGCTACCGCGCGCCCGTAAAAATTAGCCACCGACTTAAATGTTACGGTAATTGAAGGGCAGTGCCCTCCTTCAGCAGGGGTTTCTGAATAAATAAATCTTCCTTGAGAATTCAACTCTAAATGGCGTTTTTCTGGCGGAAAATACACGGTTCCGGGTTGCGGAAGTTCTCCAAAGGCAGCAACTTTAACAGGTAGTTTAGACTCATAACCCAGCCAATCAACTAATCCTTGCAAAAATCCTTCGCTGATGTGTTGCACGCAAATTACCGGCAGCGGAAAATTAGCCGGAAAGCGCGAAATAATCGCTTGTAAAGCTTGCGGGCCGCCTGTAGATGCACCGACAGCTAATAATTTAATAGTTGGAGATTTAAGATTTGATGCTGCAAGTTGGTACTTTGGTGCTGTTAATTGAGAACTGCGGGTAAGGGATTGGTGAGATTTGAGAATTTTTTCGTTCTTTTTAACTGATGCCGATTTTTGATGGCGCGTAAATACTTTTACGCCTGACAAAATTTTGATTTTAGCAATTAATTCATTAGCAAGGCGCTCGTAATCTGAAGTCAATCCACCAATGGGTTTAGGAACAACATCTAATGCACCTGCTTTAAGCAGTTGAAATACGTTTTGAGTATCGCTTGCTTGCACGGAAGCGCTGATGACTAAAATCGGTCGAGGGTATTTTTTCATCACTTCTTGCGTGAATTCCAACCCGTTCATTTCTGCCATGTGAAAGTCCGTGCAGATCACGTCTGGCTGAAGCTTGGGGATTAACTCTAGTGCTTCTAATCCGTTTCGTGCGGTGCCTACTACTTGAATTTCCGGCGCAGCATTAAAAATCCGTTTCAAGACGAGCGTGGCTACTGGAGAATCTTCTACTAATAATAATTTGATCGGCAATAACAGCATGATATTTTAGATTTTAGATTTTAGATTTTAGATTGAATAATGGGTAATTAGTAATTGGTAATTGTCAACTGTCAACTGTTAACTAAGAGGGCGGACACGGGGGCACCGCCCCTACCTGTCAATTGTCAACTGTCAATTGTCAACTCTCAACTCTCAACTCTCAACTAACTTTAAACCAACCTCTTCAAAGTTTCTACCAGTACGTCTTGATTGAATGTACCCTTGGGAATATAAGCATTAGCTCCCGCATCAGCGCCTCTCTTTCTATCTTCATCAGATGCCAAAGATGTTACTAAAATAATTGGCAACTCACTGTATTCTTTCTGCTGTCGAATCCTAGCAGTCAGCCCCAAACCGTCTAAATTCGGCATTTGTACGTCAGAAATCACAGCGTCAAAATAACGAGTTTTTAATTTATTAAAAGCATCCAATCCATCTACCGCCGTTACTACCTCGTAACCTGCACCTTCAAGGATGCGCTTTTCTTGGGTGCGAGTAGCGATCGAATCTTCTGCTAACAGTATAACTTGTTTGCGGCTGCTAATCTCAACGGGCGATCGCGAACTCGAAGCGTTGCGAGACAAAAGTCGCTGGCGTGCGGACTCGATCAAATCGTGAGGGTTCAATACCATACAAACTTCGCCTGTCCCGAGAATAGTTGCACCAGAAACATTTCGCACTCGCTTCAATAATTGGCTTTGGGGTTTAATCACCACATCCTGTTCGTCGATTAAAGCATCTACAAATAATCCCAATCTTTCCTCCCCCACTTTCAGCACGATGCAAGGGAGTTTAGGAGCATCAGAACTGGCAGATGTTCCTGTTTTATTTCGATTGACTTCTCTCCAATTTTCCCGTCCCCAATGGCGGTTATCCTGCGGCCATACAGGGTCTTTTAATTCTAGCAAATCTCCTAAATTTACAACTGAAAGCGGTTGGTTATCCGAAAGAATTGTTTCTCTCCCTTCAATGGCAAAAATGTCTTTCCTCGATACCAACTTAGCAGTTTCTACAAACTCCACTGGTAGTGCATAAGCAATACCTTCAACTGCAACAATCAATACATTAGCTGTCGCTAAAGACGTGCCGAGTTGCAACCTAAAAGTGCATCCGGTTCCGGGAAAAGATTCTACTTTAATGCTGCCTTTTAATGCTTCTACGTTGGTGCGAACTACATCTAAGCCTACACCCCTACCGGAGACTTCAGTAACAAATGTCCGAGTGGAAAAACCCGGAGCAAAAATTAAAGATTGAATTTGATTTTCTGTCATAACAGACAGTTCTGCTTCCGTACAAACGCCACGCTTGACAGCAGTTTGTTTGATGCGATCGAGATTTAATCCCCTGCCATCATCGCCCACTTCAATAATGATACTACTAGCAGTTTGATAACCCTTAATTCGGAGAGTCGCCGTGCGGGGTTTGCCGAGTTTTTCGCGTTCTGCTGGGGTTTCTATTCCGTGGTCGATCGAATTCCGAATCATGTGCATCAAAGGGTCTTTCATTTCTTCTAAAATGCGTTTGTCTGCCCTGGTTTCGCCACCTTCTACAATCAACTCAACTTCTTTGCCTTCGCGCTTTGCCAGCTCCCGTACCGTTCGGGGAAATAAGTTAAAAATAGCCGACAGAGGCAGCAATCGAAGAGTGCGGATTCCGGATTCTAATTCTGTAGCAATTAGTTCTAATCTCGAGGTATCTTCGTAAACTAAATTTTTCAAGCGGTTGACTAAAGTTCCGAGGCGTTCTAAACGTTCTTCTGTACGCTGTTGGTAAGTTTGCAATTGTTTGAACTTACTATTTTGCACTACTTCGTTGCGATCGGATTCTATTTGATGTAAATCCAGCCGATTGATAAAAGCCTCGCGACTCCATTCTTCCCACAAAATTGTGATTTCTTCGATATCGGTAAGTCTGTGTCCGAGGCGCGTTTTAGTAACGGCAAGTTCTCCTGCTTGATTCATTAAATCATCTAAACTCTGGGTGGCAACGCGGATGGTTTCGATGCGGTAAGAGGATGAACTCGACGTGCTAGCAGCGGGCTGAGGATTTGATATATTGGTGGGTGCTGTAGCAGGCAAATTTTGAGCTTGCAGCAATAATTCATGCTCGGATTGGATAACCGCAACAGAATAATTATTATTTAAAGATGCAGGAATTGAACTTTCAATATCAGTTGCAGTTTCTGATGTTTCAGAATCAGTAAATTGCGATGCTACCGCTCCATCTGGAGTTGTTTCCGGCACTATTTCTAGTTGAGGAAGTGGTGGCTGAGGCTTGTTAGAAGCACCCATCATCCTAGCGAGGACGTAAAATGTATTGACGCCTGAAATTTCACCAGTTACTGCTTCACAAACAAGTTTGCGGATGGCGTCTAAACCTTGGAAAAGCAGCTCGCTAGTATCCGAGTTTAATTCTGTTTCGCCGCGCTTCACGCCACCCAAAATATGCTCCATTTGATGAGCTAAAGATGCTACATTTTTTACTCCGAGCATCCCCGCATCGCCTTTAAGAGAATGGGTTTCCCGCAGCAACTCTTCTAGCTTGGCTGAGTCGCCAGGATGCTCTTCTAAGTAGAGCAAACCTGCATCTATTTTTTGCAAGTGTTCTTCACTGGCAATTTTAAATACTTCTCGGAGTTCTGTATCTTCAATCATATCGATCGCAGGTAATTGTAAGTAGCACTGATAATTAGATTACCGCTCTAAGATTTAAAGCAGCTTCATTAAGTTTTTCAATACCAATTTTTACTTGAGTAATACCACCTATTGTTTGAGATGCAGTGCAGTTGAGAGAGTTCATTTCATCACTTACTTGTCCGATCGCGAGTGCTTGCTGTTTAATATTAAGAGAAATTTGTTGGTTGCTGGCAAACACGAGATTGCAAGCTTCCCTAACACCCGTAAAAGCTTGTGCTGTATCCTGCGCTGTTTGCACCCCTGCTGCTACTGTTTGGCGGCTTTCTGCTGTTGCTTTTAGCGTCGAGTCGATCGCGCCCTTAATTTCTGGAATAATACCATTAATCTTTTGTGCTGCTTGTTGGCTTTCATCTGCTAATTTGCGAATTTCGCTGGCTACCACCGCAAAACCCCTGCCATATTCTCCAGCTCTGACGGCTTCGACAGCGGCGTTGAGAGCCAGCATATTTGTTTGATTAGCTAAATCGCTCACTAAGTTTGCCAAAGTTGAGATATTACCAATCTGAGTAGTGCTATCCCCCAGGCGCTGATTTTGTTGGGAAATTGCCTCCACAGCTTCTCTAAGACTCAACATTTGATTGAGAGTTTGCTCGACCATTTGAGTACCTTCTCGGGCGAGGGTTAAAGCTTGGCGGGCGGCGCCAGAAACAGCCTCAGCTTGCTCGACTGTTTGTCGAGAAGATACGCCTAAATTTTCTAAAGTTGCTGTTGTTTCGTTAACTGAAACAAACTGTTGGTCTACTATTTGCTCTTGCTGTCTCATATTAGATAATATTTCTTGGGAAAATGACGAGAGGCGATCGACCAATCTCTGAATCAAATTAACCAATTTTCTCAATACAATCGAACCAAATCCCAACACAGTACCTAAAGAAAGTACGGTAATAATTGTTGCTATTCTTCGGAAATCATAAATGGCTGCAAATAGCGATTTTTTGGGTACTAGATCGACAATAATAATAAATTGTGAGCTATTTTGTTGGGCTGTAAAAACCGTATTGTAGCTAATTACCCAATCGCCGATGTCGATGTTCCCTGTCCCGCCGGAAAGTATGCGATCTGCTACTTGCTTAGAATAATCATTTCTCAGATTTTCATTACTTTTTGTTTCAACACCCCATTCCTTATTACTATTGGGATGATAGATATAGTAGCCATCTCGATTTACAATAAAAGATTCTCCTGAACTTTCTAGATTTTTCTGTTTCACTATATCGATCGAAAGGCTACCCAAGACATTAGCAATCACCAAACCTTTTCTGGCTCCTTTGCTATCGAAAATGGGAGT
>JBOFTL010001295.1:0-2429 GCA_051652045.1 Microcoleus sp.
AAAGATCGCTTGCGTTGGAGAAAATAAGACTCTAGTTTGTGATTCCAATTTTGGTACTTGAATTTCTCAATCTTGAGCAAGCGCGGAATAAAAACCGTCTCTAAAAATTCGCGATTCATGCCTTGATGGTGCAGCCATAAATGCCTTGCTTTTTCGTCAATTAATTGATTCTGTTCGTAGAACTGCTGGCAGGCATCCGCTATTTCTGTTTGAGTGCAAGAAATAGGGGAGATCGCTTCGTCAATGATGCTTTCGCGGTATAATTGCGGTAGCATTTGGTAACTCGCAAGTCGGGGAATAATTTCCTCACTGTCGATCGGGTAATTTCCTATTTGTAAAACTGTGTTCATAGATGTCTGGCTTCAATGAAAGCTATTTGAACCAACAATAGATCGGGGTAAGGTGCGCAGTGCGCACCCTACAAAATGTAAAGTACTACAAGGGGTAAGGTGCGCACTGCGCACCCTACACATAGAGTGTACGTCCAGAATTTTTTAGTTGGGAATCGGAGTCAAGGTAACAGAGTAATTAGTGTTACCGGTGAATTGAGAGACTTGAAGATAGTAGTTAGTTGCAGGAGCCAAGTTTTGGACAAATCCTTCTGCAAGAGTGCCTCGCTTAACCACACTTCCAATTACTTCGCCTGCATCGACGACGCGATTGTTGTTTTTGTCTTGAATCAATCGGAGATCGGCATCAGCGCTGAGATTATTGAGTCCAAAGTGATAAAATCCCTGGGTATTGATAGCGAGATGGATGGTATCGGTGGTATCGGTATTACCCACAGAACCTGTATGAGTTCTTGGTTTGTCTTGGGAAAATACCGCACCGAAATCATCTTCTACAGCCAGAACTTTGCTGGGTGTTCCTGCTGCGTCAGCCGATACTCTTAAATTGTAGGGAGTATCGTTGAACGCGCGGTTTCGATTGACTTGCACCACGTAATTTCCTGCATCAACGTCAGCAACTGCTGAGGACAAGTTGATTACTTCATCCAAACCCAATCGATCGGAAATAGCAATTTGCTTGTCGTTACCATCAACTAAGCCATTGCCATTGAAATCGCGAAATAATTGAACGTTGAGATCGTCGGTCATGCCAACCATTCCCAGGTTGATATTCTTATCGCTATCCAGACGGAAACTGTAGGTGTCTTTGCTATTGAGATTACTGATAGTGCGGCGCGGAACTACTACAGCATTATTAGATGGCAAGGTACCGAGATTAAATTCAGCCATTTTGTTTTTCCTGAAAAAGTACAGAATTATCGAGGGTTCGATCGAACTTTCTGTTCTGGCTGAATTATTGATTGATGCCAGATTCAGCAGCCTTTCTTTGCCTCTGAATCTAAGTTAATTGTCGCAGCGTTCCGAAACCGTTCCTAAAGCGTTCCTAAACCGTTTGGAAGTTGTTTGATAAGGGCGATGAACTTCGATCCCCCTAAATCCCCCTAAATCTCCCTAAATCTCCCTTAAGAGGCAGGGCGGATTTATAGCGATCGGATGATTATATAATAGAACGGACGATCGTGTCAGACCGATCGCCCGTAAACAATTTTTATGCGGTTTATAGTGAGGACTTCAGTCCTCTCTTAAGGACTAAAGTCATTACTACAAACAATTTTTATGCGGTTTGTAGTGAGGACTTCAGTCTTTTTAAGGACTAAAGTCCTTACTACAAACGATTCTTACACCTTAAACTTTTCCCCGATGCGCCGCATTGCTTCTTCCACATTTGCGCGACTGTTAAACGCTGAAATGCGGAAATAACCCTCACCCGCCGCACCGAAACCCGATCCGGGAGTGCCTACCACATTTACAGTATGCAGCAACTTATCGAAAAACTCCCAACTCGATAAATTGCCAGGAGTTTTCACCCACACGTAAGGCGCATTTTCTCCACCGTAAACTTGAATTCCCGTCGCTGTTAATTCCTTGCGAATAATGGCAGCATTTGCCATGTAAAAAGCAACTAATTCTTTAATTTGCGCCTGCCCTTCTTCAGAATAAACTGCCTCAGCGCCGCGCTGCACGATGTAAGAAACGCCGTTAAACTTAGTAGATTGGCGGCGGTTCCACAACTTCCAAATTTCGACATCGCTACCGTCAGCAGCTTTGCCTTTCAAAGTCTTCGGTACGACTGTTAAAGCGCAGCGAGTACCAGTAAAACCCGCATTTTTCGAGAAAGAACGAAATTCGATCGCGCAATCCCTCGCCCCCGGAATTTCGTAAATAGAATGCGGTAAACTCGGATCGGTAATGTACGCTTCGTAAGCGGCATCAAAGAAAATAATCGAACCGTTAGCTTTGGCGTAATCTACCCATTTTTGCAAGTATTCTTTAGTTGCTGTCGCCCCAGTCGGATTGTTGGGAAAACATAAGTAAATTAAATCGACTTTTTTGTCTGTGGGAATTTCCGCAGTAAAATTA
>JBOFTL010001296.1:0-7534 GCA_051652045.1 Microcoleus sp.
TCTTCCCTCTTCCTTCTTCCTTCTTCCTTCTATGTTAAAAACTGGATTTTCGGTTCAGGGAACTTCGTTGAGAATGCTTCGATCGCACGAACGAGGCGCGATCGCCCGCATCAAATCCTCTGATGATGCCACAACTCAAAATCTCAGGAAAATGGGGATAACTCCCGGACAGTCGATCGCTGTAGAACAACGATTTCCGCGTTTTATTGTCCGGGTTGGCAACAATATTCAGGCATTGGATGCAAAAGCAATAAATGCTATCTATGTCCGAATTGTTGAAGGTTAATTTTCACGTAAGTAAGTCGGCACGAAAATTCATAACTATGTCATTGCGAGCGAAACGAAGTGAAGCGAAGCAATCGCAAGGTTTTTATCGACTTCATACTTTGTTATACAGCTCGGTTTATTCGCGTCTACCTACTTAATTTTCAATCATTAATGGAGAGAAATAGCAATGACAGAACAACCTATTTCTAACGAAGTAGCATTAAGGATTGCCTTAGCATCAAGACTGTTTCCTGAGTTGCCACTTGCAGATTTTATCGAAGCGTTACAGACCTATTTAGGCGATGCGATCGATGAAACTAGCTTGAGTCGAATCACCGTAACTAACTTGAAAACCGCCCTCGGACAAACCTACGAACTGGATGGTGAAGAACACGGTGAAGATGCAGATGCTGCTGATATTTCCCTGATGAAAAAGGCAGTACGAATTTTGTGGGGTGAACTGGATGACATCGATCTTTTACCCGCGATCGAGCCTTATCAAGAAGGGGATATGCCCAATTCGATTCGAGTTGCCGTGGCATCGAACAATCAAGAGGCATTAGACGGACATTTTGGTTCTTGTTTGCGTTATTTGATTTATCAACTCTCTGCCGAAGAGATGCGGCTGATTGATATTCGATCGGCCCTCGCAGCAGATTTATCGGATGACAAAAACGCCTTTAGAGTCGGGTTGATTCGCGATTGTCCGGTACTTTATATCGTCGCAATTGGCGGCCCTGCGGCGGGGAAAGTCGTCCAAGCCGGTATCTATCCAATTAAAAAAGAAACTGGCGGTGCAGCTAGAGTGATGTTAAGCGAATTGCAGCATCAAATTACTACTTCTCCCCCGCCTTGGCTGGCAAAAATTCTGGGTGTTGCAGATGGCGATCGCGTCAAAAACTACAAAGCAAAAGCAGTGGCGGTGTAAACGTTTATATGCGGAGTCTAGATCCCCCTAAATCCCCCTTAATAAGGGGGACTTTGAGAAGACGTTGATATAGCGATCGTAAATCATTTGTAAATTTCTTACTCCCTCCCCTTAGTAAGGGGAGGGCTGGGGTGGGGTCAAAAATTTACGACTCCTACAAGGATTGCTATAGTTGACCATTTGACAGCGCTCAGAACACCGCAATTAACAGTTGATAGCGAGGTTTTTTAATGTGAAGAATACAATCACGATCGGCAATTTAGGTCTGAATCGATTCGACCAATGCGTTCTGAATATGGGATTAATTAATCTGTGCGATCGAGATAGTTCCATAGGACAAGAAATGCGTCGGTTGCATGACTCCTGGGAAGACGGCGAACCTACAGCCGATCCTTGGCGCAGACTGCATCAAATAACCATCTACATTCCTCATCCCGACCAGCAATATGAGGGAATTACACTGGAAGGTTTACTAAACCAAGGCTACAACATTGAGTTGAAAACTGTTGCAAATCCCCGTAAAATCCCCTACAAAATCCCCGAAGGCGGACAGTTTGTAGTAGTGATGAAACAAAAGGTTGTGAATGCCGGATTTGCGATCGCAGCCACCGGAATTTTCGTCCCTCCCCTCGCACTAATGAGGTTGGAAATCATCACGGATTTAACAACTGCTGAATCTGAATCGATCGCAGTCAAACATCCAGTGATTCGCGACTATCCATCCGGTTGGGAAGACAAGCTGAATCAATTCCTCGATCGAACAATTCCCTATGAAGCATTACCCAATCTCGCGGGATATGTCGATCGAGCATTTAACCAAGACTATCGTCCCCCAAATTGGGATGAAGTTCACCTCGCAGCCATAGGACTTATTGGAGTATGAAATCCACCCCATTTCTTCCTAATTCTTCCTAATTCTGACTTCGCGTCCTACCCTTTGGGAACTGCTTCGCAGAAAATTGTCATTGCGTTTCATGTCGCGAAGCGAAACGAAGTGAAGCAATCGCAACATTTCTGACTCTAAACGAAGGATTTATCAAGGGGATGAATAACCCAGATTTGACATCAAACGATCGTTCAATCTTAGGAGAACACTAACCATGACGACATTTACCGGATTAACATTCAGCGGCAAAGTTTGGACTCCCAAATTTCTGCAAGCGATCGATTTTGCTCGCTGTATCGGTTGCGGAAGATGCCTAAAAACCTGCGGCCGCGGTGTAATGGAATTGCGCGCACTGAATGAAGATGGAGAATTTGTAGAGGATGAAGAAGATGATGAAATCGAGCGCAAAGTAATGACGATCGCCAATTCAGATAATTGCATTGGCTGTGAAGCTTGTGCTAGAGTTTGTCCTAAAAATTGCCAAACTCACGCCGAATTAGCGATTGCCTAAGCATGACTGAAACCACTGACTCTCAACCCTCTCAACCGAATTGGGTGACTTACTATCAAGCTGTAGAAGGTCGCCCACCGCGTCAAACTTTGCTAAAAGCATTGTCAATTTTTGACGCGAAATCGTTGCCAGGAGGGCTGGCACGGGGGCACCGCCCCTACACTGGATTTGCTGTAGATTTAGGTTGTGGCGATGGACGGGATACGGTGGAATTGCTGCGTCGGGGATGGCGGGTTTTAGCGATTGATGGAGAACAAAAAGCATTCGATCGACTGTTAGATCGTCCGATTGAAGGGGATTTACTGCAAACTCAATTGATGCGTTTTGAAACCTTAATTTTGCCTCAGTCGATCGATCTAATTAATGCCAGTTTTTGCCTGCCTTTTTGTCCGCCTGCAGATTTTCCCCATCTTTGGCAAACGATCGTTGCATCACTCAATTCAGGGGGTTTTTTCTGCGGTCAATTGTTTGGCGATCGCGACTCATGGAGTGTTTATCCCGATCGCACTCATCACACTCGCGAACAAGTTCAAGGGCTGTTAGAACCTTTTGAAATTGAGTGGTTTGAGGAAGAAGAACATCCGGGAAGAACGGCGGTAGGTGAGGAAAAATACTGGCATATTTTCCACATTGTTGCCCGCAAGAGAGGTTAATCAGAGAGGTTAATAAACATAGTCCTGGATGCTCAATCAGAACCTAGTTTGAGAAACCGGATTTTTTGAAACAACCCGGTTTCTGGGCCCCATGCCTCGGGAGCATCTGTGTTTTGCATTTACAGTGCGAGCGTCCCGCTCGCACTACAATAAAAAATGCTTCTTGCAAAACTGAGATGCTCTCAATGCCTCCGTCATATTTTAGTCGATCGCTACCATCACATCACTCGATTTAACAACAGCATAGGCTGACTTGCCAACAGTTAAATCCAACTTTTCAGCCGAACTCTTGGTGATAATAGCAGTAATTTCAACACCGGGAGCAATTTCTAAAACTACTTCCGAATTCACAGCACCAACTTCAACGGCTTTGACTGTTCCTTTGAGGGAATTACGCGCGCTAATTTTCATGTTATGCACTTTGTTGAATCGAGAAAAATTAGTTTTTATCTCGGTTTACATGATTAAGAGTTTATCATTAAACTAAAAATCTTCAAGCCTGCTGCTGCAAAATTGAGCTTTTTCACAGTCGCAGATGTCAGGAAAATTTAACTTTTCCACCCTTACTCGGAGTCAATTTCCATGAAAAAAAGAGTAATTGTTTTTTTTAGCAGTCTGCTTGTCACCCTCATAATGTCTGGTAGTTTCAACATAGCTTCACACCTGCCTGTCAATGCTCAACCGACAACACTATTAATTGCGGCTGCTGCTAGTTTGCAGAATGCACTAGAGGAACTCGATCCAATTTTTGAGAAAGCAAATTCTGGTGTTGCTGTAAACTACAACTTTGCAGCATCAGGCCCTTTGCAGCGACAAATTGAACAAGGTGCACCAGTAGATGTTTTTATTTCGGCTGCAACTGCACAGATGGAAGCATTGCAAAATAAGAATCTGATTTTGACCGATACTCGCCGCAATCTCCTGACAAATACTCTTGTTTTAATCGTACCCAATAACTCCACGATCGGACTCACCAACTTTCGCCAATTAACCAACTCTAATGTCAGAAAAGTTTCTGTTGGCGAACCGCGAAGTGTTCCTGCTGGACGGTATGCCGAAGAATTATTTAGTAAATTGGGAATAATCGATCGAGTGCGATCGAAGTTGGTTTACGGCAACTCAGTTCGCAATGTCTTAGGTTCGGTGGAAAGCGGTAACGCAGATGCAGGAGTAGTTTATGTGACAGATGCAAAAATGAACGATCGCATCAAACAAATAGCAACGGCACCGAGTAACTTACACTCACCAATTGTTTATCCGATCGCAGTAATTAAGGCAAGTCGAAAGCAACAATCTGCCCGTGCTTACATTCAATTTTTGAGCAGCAAACAAGCTCGAGATATCTTCAAAAAATACGGATTTGGAATTGCTCAGTAATAGTTGATAGTTGATAGTTGAGAGTTGAGAGTTGAGAGTTGAGAGTTAATAGTTGATATCGTGTTCTGTCGATCGCACACCATAAAATCTAGTTCGTAGTAAGGACTTCAGTCCTGTCTTTCAAAGACCGATCGCGCGCACAAAAATTAAGTAAGTAATTCCACTTAATTAAAAGCAAGATCTCCTTCGCTCAAAAGCTTACTTGCTGGCTTTTCTTCCAACTTCAGAATTCGCCAATAATCTGAGGCACACTCAATAACTCATCCGTGTATCCGTGTCCGAATCCGTGTCGTGCCTTCCTTCTTCCTTCTAATTAGTAACCTTTATGCTAGTAAATCTATCACCCCTTTGGATTTCTCTCAAAACAGCAGGATTGGCAACCGTTGCCACATTCTTTCTCGGTACTGCGGCGGCTTACTGGATGTTGGGCTATCGCGGTAGATGGAAATCATTAATTGAAGGAATTCTGATTTCGCCGCTAATTTTGCCACCAACTGTGGTAGGTTTTTTACTGCTGTTGCTATTTGGCAGAAATGGTCCGATCGGACAATTAATGCAACAACTTGACTTCACGATCGTCTTTACTTGGTATGCCGCAGTAGTAACAGCAACGGTTGTTTCATTTCCCCTGATGTACAAAACAGCATTAGGTGCTTTTGAACAAATTGATAGTAGTTTACTGCAAGTAGCGAGAACTTTAGGCGCTTCTCAAAGGCGAGTTTTTTTTCAAATTCTATTACCCTTGGCTGTTCCCGGACTTGTAGCAGGAATCACACTGGCTTTTGCACGAGCATTGGGAGAATTTGGAGCCACATTAATGCTGGCAGGTAACATTCCGGGACAAACCCAAACAATGCCGATGGCAATCTATTTTGCAGTGGAAGCTGGAGAAATTAATGAGGCTTGGTTCTGGGCAATTTCTATTATGACTTTCTCGCTATCTGGGATAGTATTTGTGAACCTTTGGCAGCAGGGCTACGAACAAAAGAGGCATCGATCGCAAGCAGGGATGCTCGAAGCAAATGAGCCTGTGAATCGGGGTGGAAAATCAACGGAACCAGCTCATTTAGGGCATTGGATTCAACCGCAATTGCTGGATACGCAAACAGGATTGCTCGTCGATATTGAAAAACAATTATCGAACTTTAAACTCGACACGGCTTTTACAGCAGGGCAGGAAAATTTAGGCATCCTCGGCGGTTCTGGTTCGGGTAAAAGTATGACTCTCCGCTGTATTGCTGGAGTTGAAACGCCGACCAATGGACGAATTATTTTGAACGGTCGATCGCTCTTTGATTCTGACAAGAACATTAACCTACCCAGTCACAAAAGAAATGTGAGTTTGGTATTTCAAAACTATGCGTTGTTTCCCCACATGACAGTCGCTCAAAATATTGCCTTTGGATTGCATGATTTGCCAAGATCGATGCGCCGACAGCGAGTCTCTCAACAGTTATCGCTAGTGCAAATGCAGGGGTTGGGCGATCGCTATCCGCATCAGTTATCGGGCGGACAACAACAACGAGTAGCATTAGCAAGAGCATTAGCAACTGAACCGGAATTGCTGTTGCTGGACGAACCTTTTTCAGCGCTAGATACCTATCTCCGCAGTCAAATGGAACGGCAACTTTTGGAAACTCTTGCAACCTATCGCGGCATTACTTTATTTGTGACTCATAACCTCGAAGAAGCTTACCGAATTTGTGAAAAACTGATGGTAATGTCTGGCGGAAAAACGATCGCCTATGACTCGAAACATCAGATTTTTGAGCATCCAAAAACAGTTCGCATCGCTCAACTTACGGGCTGTAAAAACTTTTCCCGTGCAGTTGCTCTAGGTGCTAATATAGTTAAGGCGATCGATTGGGAAATTAATTTACAAGTTCTTGAAGCCTTGGACGATCGACTCACCGATATTGGCATTCGCGCCCACCAAATTAGCATCACAAACGATCCCGATCTTAATAATACCTATCCTTGTTGGTTAGCTGCAACCAGCGAAACGCCACACCGGATGACGCTATTTCTCAAATTTAATTCAGTACCCCTAAGTTTGCAGGACTATCACGTGCAAGCCGAAGTTTTTAAAGAAAAATGGAATACTATCAAAGACCGACCATTTCCCTGGTACGTGCAGCTTAATCCCGATCGCCTGATTTTGATGGTAGATGGGTAAATACGTCATTCACAAATAGGAAAACTCACAAATAGGAAATAGTATAATTAAGTTATATTGTAATTGCTCAACCCCCTTGGCAAGAGAACGAGATAGACATTAGATAAAGGAATGAAAAAACTCCCTGACCTAAAACAACTATCGTATAGGGGCTGGTGAAACCGTTTTTTTTATCGCATCTAATAGCGATCGCTATCGCTCCCTAGTTCGAACGCTCTTCGATCGAATTTACTTGCCAATCGATCGGCTACAATATTTCAAGAGTATCTAAGATATTCGATGACCGATCGTAAATTAATACAATGAATTTTACTATCGAATTGCTTGCTGTCGTTGCATTGTTAGAAGATTTACCGGAACAAGGCTTGTATCGCGGTCAAGTGGGAACAGTCGTCGAGGAATACGACGCCGAATTTGTTGAGGTTGAGTTTAGCGATTTGCAAGGTCGTACTTATGCGCTAGCAGCCCTTAACAAGTCGCAATTAATGCTGTTAAACCACCGTCCGCTTGCAGAAACAACATGGTCTAAAACTCAGCCAGCAGTACAACAACCAGTTTTAAATCGCTAACACCCTTCTTTCAACTAACAATTAGCCGTTAGCTAAACAGACGGGAATCCCCACACTATACCGCCTCGGTTAGTGTGGGATGAGAGTCGCGTGAGGCTGTGATTCCACCCGTAAGCAATCTAATAATTGTAGATTTTAGCAGCTCCCGGGTGGATGAGGATCCGAAC
>JBOFTL010001297.1:0-4279 GCA_051652045.1 Microcoleus sp.
GATCGATTTAAATGCGAAACAGCTTAATCGGTAATTGGTTATCGGTAATTGTCAATTGTCAATTGTCAATTGTTAACTGTCAACTCTCAACTTTCAACTCTCAACTCTCAACTCTCAACTATGAGGGCGGGCACGGGGGCACCGCCCCTACCTCTCAACTCTCAACTCTCAACTAATTAACGGCTAATTGCTACTTCAATGCGACGGTTGCGCTGTCGGTTGGCATCGGTACTGTTGCTTATCGAAGGGCGACTTTCTCCATAGCCGATCGCTACCCAATGATACTTCTGAGGCAGCGCATCAGACAAATATTTCGCCACAGCCTGAGCCCGCGCAAAAGAGAGATTGCGATTATCTACTTGTTCCCCCGCATCGTCTGTGTGACCCGATACCCGCACTGTTGCACCTTCGTAATTACGCAAATCCGCTACCAAATTGTCTAAAATCGCATTCGTTCCGGGTCGCAAAGAAATGCTAGCAGTATCAAACAACACATCGCTGGGCAAAGTTACCATCAGCGCTTGACCCGCAAACACGGGACTGTTAGCGTTCTCCTGTAAAGCATTTACAGTCGCTGGAGTTGGGGTGTTGCCAATTTGCGGTAATGCAGGAGTGGGACTGGTAGCCACCTCCGGTACAGCTAATTGCTGCGACATCAACTGCAAGCGCTTTTCCAAACTTTCCGTCGGGCGGCTAGTACCCAACTGACTTTCCAAGGCGGCGGTGCGACCGATTAAGGCGTTCAACTCGCCCTGCAATTGTCTCAAATCCGACTGCAATTTATCTCTTTGCGCCGGACTGACTTGCGACTGGGGACTGGGCGCTGCTGTTGGTGGTGGTAGCGCCGGAGTATTTGGCGTCACAGGGGCGCGTTGGGGGCTGGGGGTCAAATTTTGAGTTTGGCGCAACAATCTCTCGGCTAGTGGCATTTCAGAGCTTTTGGAGGGGAACATTTCGGCAGCAGCCATCCCCAAAACCCAGGCAAAACCGCTGCCTACTCCCAGCAGTAGCAACCGAAATACCAACGACAGTACGGACAAGCCTTTTCCCCGCGACTTGGGGACGCGGGTTGGGGGAATTGAAGATTTTGGGTTGAAAGATGGTGTCATGGCCGTCTCTCTCCGTGCAGTTAGCCCTATTACTTTTGATAGTATCATTCGATTTTAGATTTTAGATTTTAGATTTTAGATTTTTGATAAATTTTAGATTTGCGATTTCCGATCGATTTTTGATTTTTGATTTGTACTTAAACTTCAATCTGTTGGATAATTCAAGATAACTTTTGGAAAAACTACTGTGTTCGATCCTTTAAATAGCCCTTACCCCGTACCTTGGGAATGGATTACAGCTACTCACGCGAAAGTGAGTGCGACAAGCGGTACCGGTCTGCGCTACTACCGCAGTCCTTCGCTAATTTCAACTAGCGGCGAATACGCAGCTTACAGTCGAATTGAGTTGAAAATACACCCCGAATTTTCTCGCTGTCGGGTTAGCAGTGTCATGTTTGTAGAAAATCTCAGAACAGGGGAACTGCAAACTGTGATGGCTGCTTCGCCGCTGGCGGAAGGCGGGTTTTATGCTAGCGACGATACGGATATGTCTGGAACGATCGCGATTATCGTACCAGTTTCTTGGAATCAAACCGGTTCGCGCGTTCTCGCCCGTCAATTTGAAGCGCTATTCAACTCTTCTGATATGTCTGATTACGCGGTCATCTGGGATAAATACGATAATTATACGTATACTGTTGCCCCCGCTCGCAGTCTTTACACTCATGCTGTATTGTTAGGTTGGAGCCAAGTTTGTCCGGGACAGGTTCTGTTCCGCGCAGGCAATTTGGGCGATCGATCTTGGCCTCTTTGTGCAGTCGATACAGCAGGTCAAACGGTTGCTGTCGGGGAAGATAAACCCCTGCTTTTCGGTACTCAAGCTAGCACTGACTGGATCGAACCTCACAGTCGTTTGTAGATAACTAGAAGGAAGAAGGAAGAAGGAAGAAGGAAGAAGGAAGAAGGAAGAAGGAAGAAGGAATTTGCCTATTGCCTGTTGCCTGTTGCCTGTTGCCTGTTGCCTGTTGCCTGTTGCCTGTTCCCTGTTGCCTATCGTAGTTTAATTAGGTGGACTTGCTGGTTATGGTATTGTATTTTTGGGTCTGCCCCACAATTCTTTTACTTTCCGGTCAATCTTTTGACATTTTTATTTTGGGTTTGGGGCTGATAATTCTCGCGGTAATTTTTTGTCTTACTGCTTTTATTTTTACGATAATTTTTATTGGCTGGTTGCAAGCAAAATTAGAGGAAAATCGACGGCGCAAGTTACAACAAAAGCGGGGAGTTTCAATTGATTATAGTTCCGAGAATGAAAGGGATGTTTTCCAGCAGGCATCGGGAATTTTGGACAATTATGTTGAGAATGTTTCTGAAAATAAAATCTCGCTACCAGAAGTAGTTCAACCGGAAATAATTTGCGAAGATCCAAGTAAAATCGATCGTTTTTACAAACCGATCGCTCTGTGGCACGGACGTTTAATATTGCCTTCAGAAGAACAGCGCCAACCTTACGGAGCGATATTTTTTGAAGTTATCGACGCGCCTAAAAAACATCAAGAATTAATTGGTAAAACAGCAATTTTAAAGTTCAGTACGAACCGCGAAGTGCAGTTTTTTATTCATGCTGTTACTCAAGATATCTACTTTACCAGACAAGCTAAAAATAGCCAAAAATCCGGCAACGTTCATCCAGAGCGATTGAACGGCTTACGCAATGTAGGTCCTTTAGAAACTTTAGCAGGAACCCGACTTGAAGATAGTATTACCGTGATGCTGAGGCGTCCGGTGATTGTAATTAATTATAGCAACTTCGATCGCCATGAGTTAATTGTCGATCGAGAACCAGTACAAATTGTAGGGCGCTTGTGTGCCTTAGTTACTATTTTACAGCGACAATCGGCGGATAGCGATCGATTTATTGTCCGGCATTTTAACAAAAAATCTCAGCAATTTGACGGCCCGATCGAAATTATTTGCATTCCTCAAGTTCCAGCAGATAAAAATGGTGTAGCTAGGTCTACCAATCACCTCATCGAACAATCGCCGTTAAATCCCCACGGATGGTACATTTATGGCGAGAGAGGCGAAGATAATATATTTATTGTACGGTCGATCGAACCGCATAAAGTTACCGGATTAATCCCCGATGAAACGCATTTCGGATTGACAGAATCTCTGGATTACTTAAACAACTTAAATTGGCAAAATACAGCAGCTCAAAAAGGTCAAGCAAAAATAGTATTACTCTCACCAAATGGATACCAAGACAAGCCTGTTGTATCTGTTTGGCAAGAAGGAGATATCGGCATAGTCATGCACTGTTTTGGAGGAATTGGCGGCACGAAAGGAGAAAAAATAGTTTTGGGAATCGTTACCGGACATTTTGCTTTCGGAATTGCTAAAGTCGTGCGCGATCGATTTACCGGCGAATTGCGTTTCGACATCGAATACAAACAAGTTTACGCGCACAATCCCGATGGCATCGCAGCCGGATCGAGCAAATGGCAAAGTTATATGGGAGATTTGGAGCGCGGCTGGTTGGGTTCTCGTCCGGTATGCGATATCATTTGCAAACTCGATTCCGTGTGCTGTGATTACGATTTTGACGGCATCAAATTGTCACCGTTAGATGAATTAAACCAGCAATTAGATATTATGATGGCCCGCTACCGCAGCGGCGACGGCACTGGTGCAAGTTTAGTAACTCCTGCTACTTCTTGCGTCCAAGATTCGAGTCAGGCTATTTACGCTACTATTAAAAAGATTACTTCAGAAGTTGAATCAAATCTGCAAATTCAAGAGTGGCTGAAGGCACATCCCACTGACGCGCAAACTCAAAGATTCGATCGATTAGTGGCTTTGGGAAACAGTTTAGAAAAAGTATTAGTGCCTCTCGGTATCGTCCGTCCAGATTGGCGCAAAAATGCGAAATTATCCGGAATTGATTGCAACCTCAAACCGAGTCCTTTTGCACCAATTACTCACCTTGTAAAAGCATTTATCAGTTATCGAACTATGCTGCCGAGGCGCACGCAAGATGAAATAGCGAAAATCTTATTAAAACAGGGAGAGTTTTTGTGGGTGATTCGGACAAATCAAGTCGGGGGATTAGATCCAGATATTGAGCCGATCGCGCCTACAGGATTTTATTGAAGAAGTTAAGGGCGATCGATAAGTATCTGATTATTTTGTCTTTTTGGCAACAAACTTAATTATTTATTTTTTAGATA
>JBOFTL010001298.1:0-10525 GCA_051652045.1 Microcoleus sp.
CGCTCAAAACGTAGTGATTACCGACAGCATCGTTCCCGGTTTGACGGGGGTTACAGCCACGGGTGGCGGTACCTACGACCCGGTGACGGGGATTGTCACCTTCCCCACGATTCCTACCCTGCTGAGCGGAGATAATGCCGTCCGCCAAGTAACGCTAATCGCTCCAGCGGCGGGCAGCATCAGAAACACTTCCCGCAGCAATTCGACAACTCCCGATCCCGATCCCTTAAATAACAACGGATCGGCACCGGGCGCAACAGTCACCACGACTATCACAACTACTCCGCCCAACAACACCCCTCCTATAGCGGAAAACAGCAACGCTACGCTACCGCCGAACAGTGCTGTCAGGCTCACAGGCTTGGGAGGAACAGACCAAGATGGCACCGTGGTGTCGTTTACGATCGACACTCTACCGCCAGTCGCTCAAGGCGTCTTGTTTTTAGGCGATCCAGCTAACGGCGGCACTCGAGTGACGGCAGGTCAAGTCCTGACCCCCGCTCAATTGAGCAATTTGTTCTTCCAGTCCACCAGCACGTTCACGGGAGCCAACTTTACCTACAGCAGCACGGACAACGGGGGAGCCCGCAGTCCCGCAGCTACTGTTTCCGTAATTCCGCCGCAGTTCAACGAACCGCCGACACCTGTCAATACCAACTCCCCCGTGGCGCCGAACGCCACCGTCAATCTGACAGGTTTGATCGCCAACGACCCAGACAGCCCGATCGCCTCCTACAAGATCGACACTCTACCCCCCGCAAACCAAGGCATCCTGTTCTTAGGCGACCCAGCTAGCGGCGGAGTAGCAGTTACTGCAGGTCAAGTCCTGACTCCAGCTCAAATCAATCAGCTATTCTTCCAAGCCACAGGTGCGTTTACCGGAGCCAGCTTTACCTACAGTGCTACAGACTCTACCGGACTGGTCAGCCCGGCTGCCGCTACGGCAGCCTTGTTCCCACCTCCGGTTAACCTGCCGCCGATCGCCAATAATTCCACCGTTGGCTTGTTGCCAGGAACTACCGTCAACATTCCCGGACTGGGAGGGACAGACACTGATGGCACCGTGGTTTCCTTCACGATCGAGACTTTGCCACCAACTAACGAAGGAACTTTATTCTTAGGCGATCCAGCAAACGGCGGAGTAGCCGTTACGGCAGGTCAAGTCTTGACTCCAGCTCAAATTACTCAGTTGTTCTTCCGATCGACTGTAGCGTTTTCGGGAGTTGGTTTTACCTACAGTGCTACGGACAATGGTGGAGCGAAAAGTGCGGCTGTGGCTAATGTGTCCGCAATCGCGATCGAACCCAACCAACCGCCGGTACCTGTCAATGGCAGCACCTCGGCAGCCCCCGGCAGCACGATTCCCGTAACCCAACTTGCTGGGACAGACTCAGATCCGGGCGATACGATCGCCTCCTTCGACATCGAAACCTTGCCCCCAGAAGCCCAAGGTCGTCTGTTCTTGGGCGATCCGGCAAGCGGTGGAGTTCCGGTGACGATCGGTCAGGTGCTGACCCCCGCTGCGATTGCCCAGTTGTTCTTCCAAGCATCCGGCAGCTTTACCGGTACTAGCTTTACCTACGGTGTTACGGACAGTCGCGGTTTGGATAGCCCCAATGCCGCAACTATTTCAATTCAACCTTCGATAACCCCAACACCGACACCGACGCCGACACCGACACCGACTCCGACGCCGACTCCGACGCCGACACCGACGCCGGCACCGACGCCGACTCCAACTCCGACTCCGGCCCCAACTCCGACTCCGGCACCAACTCCGACTCCGACGCCGATTCCAGAACCGACCCCAACACCGATATTCGATCGGGTGCCGGAACCGGATATAAGCTGCGATTGCCCGCCCCTACCTCTAGTACCGCCGATCGTCTTTATCCAACCGCCAGCGCGGCCGATCGTGAACTTTGATGCAAATCTTGTCGATCTCATCAACATTCAAAACAGCCTCATCGGCACTCCCGGTAATGACTCTTTAACGGGTACCGACTTGAACGAACTGTTTGTTGCCTTTTTCGGAGATGACACGGTTTTAGGCGAAAGTGGTGCGGATATCGTTTTCGGCGACCAAGATCGGGACTTTGTTGCTGCCGATAAGGGCAATGACATCGTGTACTTGGGCAAAGGAACTGACGCAGCATTCGGCGGCAAACAGAGCGATCGAATGTTTGGCGATCGCGGTTCTGACACCATATACGGCGATCGCGATCCGGATACGATCGTCGGCGATAACGGCAACAATACCGATCTTACGGGCAATGATGGCGACATCATTTTCGGTGGCGAAGGAGCAGATGCGATCGCGGGTACTCAAGGTGCCGACACTGTTTACTCTGGCAAAGGTCGCGATCTCAACTACGGCGGTATTGAGGACGACTTGCTGTGGGGCGACCTCGGCGGTGACACCCTGTCCGGCGACCTCGGAGATGATGTGCTGTTTGGCAGCGTCATCAACTCCCTCGTCAATGACCCCGAGGGTCAGGATTTGCTGTACGGAGGTCCCGGTGATGACTTCGCCAACGGTCAAGACGGCGACGATACCGTGGTTGGAGGAGATGGTCGCGATCTTGAATTTGCAGGCAAAGGGAACGATGCTATTTACGGCGAAAATGACGCCGACATTCTCTACGGCAACCAAGGTGCTGACACGATCGTCGGCGACTACGGTACGAGTATTAGCAGCACTGTTACTACCAATGAGAGCGATCTGATTTTCGGCAACGAAACCGGCGACATCATCGCTGGCGGTAGCGGTAACGACAGCATTTATACCGGTAAAGGTGACGACTTAGCCTACGGAGGCAAAGCTAACGACAACCTTTGGGGCGAACTCGGTTCTGATACCCTGATTGGCGACGAAGGAGATGACTCGCTGTACGGCTGCTTGACAAATGAAGTCGGTGATGACAACGGCCGCGACTTGCTGTTTGGCGGCACCGGTAACGACTTCCTCAGCGGTGCCGAGAGTTCCGATTCTTTAAGTGGCGGTTTCGGTAACGATACCGTTCGCGGAGGCATCGATGACGATTTAGCACACGGGGATGAAGGCGATGACTTAATGTACGGCGACGAGGGCAGCGACATTATGTGCGGCGATGACGGTAACGATACCATGTACGGCGATCGAGCCGACGATCGGGGAGTTGCTGTGGGCGCTGAGGGCCAGCAAGAGTGTATCAGCGGCGGCGCTGGTGACGACCTGGTTTACGGTAATGAAGGACAAGATTCTCTGAACGGCGACGATGGCAGCGATAGTCTCTACGGAGGCAAAGATAGTGACATTCTCAGCGGTGGTGCTGGGGAGGACTCGCTGTTTGGCGACGGAGGTGAGGATACTTTAATTGGAGGTACCGGAGGCGATTTATTTGTCTTGGGTAGCAACAGTGGTGTCGATACGGTGCTGAATTTTGAAGTGGGAAGTGACAGGTTTGCACTGACTGGCGGTTTGAGTTTTGATGCCTTGAGCATTAGTTCAAATCAAAACGGAATCGTGCTGCAAGTTGTCGCAACTGGCGAGATTTTAGCTAATGTTTTTGGCGCTAACGGTCCGATTACTGCTCTCGATTTTGTGAGCATTTCCAGGTAAGATTGGCAGCGCGTTTTACGCGCTGCTTTTTACAAAAAATACAGAAGCTCAGTATGTGTAAAATATTGAGTTTCTGTATTTTTTTATGACTTAGGATCGTCGATTAAATAGGGCTTCTCAAATTAGGCAATGTCCATAGAAGCGAATTCCAACTAATTTAACCATTAGATAATGTCCGCTGGATCGGCATAACGTAGTTTTTGACTGGCTAAAATCCCCGAAAAAACGCACATTAAAACGATCGCAATCAGTACAGTTACTCCCTTATTAATTGTCATAATAACTGGCAGATGAGTTTCCTGACTGGCTAAATTATAGATACCATAAGAAACCATCACTCCGGGAATGTAACCTAAAATTGCTAGAATTAGGGATTGCTGAAATACTATACCGAATAAGTATCGATCGCTATATCCGATTGCTTTCAAGGTTGCATACTGCGTTAATTGACTAGAAATATTGCTGTAAAGAACTTGATAAGAAATCCCTATTCCCACTGTAAATGCCATAGTTACCAAAAGCTTAAATATAAATCCAATAGGGGTTCTTGAGTCCCAATAGGTTTTCTCAAATTTTATAAATTGTTGGCGAGAAAGAACCTTAACATCTTTGGGTAATATATTATTTAATTTAGCAATAACTTTTTGAAGATCGCTCGGCGAATTTAGCGTAATTAATCCGATATCAATTTCATCTTTTTTTTTGTTAAATATATGAATAAGACTTGAGGAATTAACGATGAGATTTCCATCAACTCCAAAAGAAGCACCAATACTAAATAATCCACCAATTTTTAATCGATAGGCAAGTACAATTTCATTGTAAGCGGAAATTTCAATTTGTACAGCTTGCCCTCGTTCAAACTTCTTGGCAATCAGTCCAAACTCTGGGCGAGAATTCCTATCAAAAAGAGCAACATCTGAGATTTTGAGCCGATCGAGATGGCGATTGATATCAGGCAAATTGAATGTTATTAGTCCCGGATCGATACCGAAAACGAATATGGAAGACTTTTGACCATTTTCGAGATTTTTTAATTTACCAAATTGAAAGTATAAAGGAGTAACCGCAGCTACCTCTTCAACAGCTAGGGATTGGTATAACCGAATTCTGGGAAAACCTTGATGAGCGGTTAAAGATTTATATTGATAACTTGTTAAAAATAAGTCTCCTTGCAGACTCTTGTGAACCCCGACAGCACTTTCAAACAAGGCATCCTGAAAACCAATTTGCACCAATATAAGAACAACCACAAAAGCAATGCCAGCTATGGCGGCAACAAAACGAATTCTGTTGTGGATTAATTGCAACCAAGCTAGAGGAATACGAAGTCTCATCGCTTAACCCTCTCCCCTCAGTATTGAGAGGTCACAAAAAGATAACGACTTGGACTTGTAGATTGCTTAAGGTAGCGGCTTTCTGGCTGCTGGTAGAGTTGAGACGGATTTTGACTTCAATTACTTTGTTATCGGTATAGATGGTTGGATTATTTTGAAAAACATTCTGTTTGTTGACTTGCAAGCCGATTTTACTTACTTCACCCTCTAATTTTCCTGGAAATACAGGACTGGTAATCGTTGCTTTTTGACCGCTGCGAATTTTAGTAATATCGGTTTCATAAACTTCTGCCACCACATACATCTCGTCAATTTGACCGATTTCGGCAATTCCCTCCCGGTCAACTACTTCCCCCGGGCGGACGTGAACTTTCAAAACTTTACCATTAATTGGTGATTTTATAGAGGTTAAATCTAAATCTTCCTGGGCTGCTTTAGCCGCAGCGATCGCACTATTTAACTGCGCTTGTAGCAGTTTGACATCCACATCACGAACTTCAGCTAGACTATCTAAGGTAGCCCTGGCAGCTTCTTGCTGTTGGTTCAGAGTATTGTTCGTCCGCATCATATCTTCTTGTATTTCTCTAATTTGTTTTTGACGGCTACTGACAATTCGCTTGAGAGTTACCCGAGCTTCGTTGACCTGCTTTTGCAAGGTTTTTTCTAAAAGACAAGTCCGATCGCGCGAGGATTCTGCTAATGCACCTTCTCGATACAATAGCTCAAAGCGATCGCAGTCCGTTGTCGCATTTTGCAGTTCAGCCTTTAAGCGTTCTAGGGTTTCTTTTTGAGCGGCTTGCTCCCCTTCAAGTTCGCCACGCAAACGCTCTAGAGCCGCTTTCCTAGCCGCCAATTGTCCCTCTCGCTCAGCCTTTAAATTAGCAATCCTTGCCCGTTGAGCTTCTAAATCTCCTGATTTAGCTCCAGCTTTGACTTGAGCCAGACGCGATTTGGCAACTTCCACATCAGCTAAAGCTTTTTCCAGAGCCATGCGGCGACGCCGATTGCTATCTAGAATCGCGATCGCCTGGTCTTGACGAACGCTGTCGCCCTCCTTAACCAACACCTGCGCGATCCGCGTTCCCTCCAAGGAATTAGGTACGGACAAGCGAATGATTCCTCCTTCCGGTTCCAACCGTCCCAAAGCTGCGATCGATTTAATCTTCTCCACTGGCGCTGGCGCTGGATTGTCAGCAGTCGATCGGACTCGCCAAAAACTGTACAGGTAAATCGCCCCAGAGATTAAAGCTGTAGCAACTGCTAAATACACTATCCACCAACTTACGAACCCTGTAAATCGCTGGCTTTTTTTCTGCACCATTTTGGTCACTCCCACCTCTCATCCCTTCATGACGGTAAGATTTACAACTTAGGAAAGCTCCTTGATATTATCTGACATTTGATTTTTTATTCGCATTTGGTTCAACCGAGTCACACCGATCCAACGATAAACTGCATCGCCAAATCGTGGAAAAAACTGTACTGTGGCGAATAAAAGCTTTGCCATTGCTATTGTTATCAGATCTTGATTCACCATCACTTCTGCCTTATTATGGGCGATCGCGCTCATCGAGGAATCTATTGCCATTGTTCAATCCTAAATCTTCAAAAAGCCACTTTTAGTCAAGTATGATAACAATACACTTATTAGTTTTGAGTCTTGCCGAGGACAGACAATAGTGGAATTCGCCAAAGCATCAATTGTTTCCTGACACAGGATGTTAGGTCTTCTGGTTTGGACGTACAATTCAGGCAGCGTCATTTTATCCTCAGAAACGCTCTCAAACAGTAAAGGCTGTAGGGGATATAAAGGATGGTCGGGAGAACGAAAACAAATTTGTTTAAGTTTTTCGAGACTATTCCAAGAACGCACAATTCGGGAATTAAGACGGGGATGGCGACACTGAATCATCTTCAAAGCCTGTGTCATAGTTTCTTCATCGATACAGCCCTTGATACGACTAATAGTTATTATGTTCGAGGTTTTAGCATGGCTATTTAAAATTTCCATAGCCTGTTCAAGGCGTCCCAGCTTTCTGTTGTAAATCATTTCAATTTGGGAGATACTGACTGTAATAAGGTGACATACACAAACCCTGGATTTTCAAACTGTAGAGGCGGTACAGGAAAGCTGCGCCAGTCATAATATGATAGGCTACATCGATCGCGCTGCGGTTACTCACCTCAGCTAAGTACGACCCTTTTACCCAATTATTGAACGCTCCCATAGCTGGACTGCACCAAATTTGATAATCGATTTCTCGTCCTACCTCACCCGTATTAGACCAACGGGAAGATTGCCCTAAATACCACCGAAAAATTAAAGCCATTTTCAATTTATCATTTTTTGATGCTCTGTCTAATTTTTGGGGATTCTTTTGAGTTAAATAAGCTGCGGTTTCCTCCCAAACCGCATCAAGACTCTTCCTGAAAATCTGCTGTTCTAGCTTCTCTCGTTCTGCCCTATGAATTGATTCAATTGAATCATAGTTTTTGTAAATTTCAAAGAGTTTTTGCGCGCGCAAAGGGAAGAGCGTGCCTTTTTTTAGAACTTGTACTCTCACTCCCATTTCAAACATATCACCGGCAGGAGCCATCATGACATCGTGCATTTGTGCTCCAGCAAGCAATCGCTTGGTGTGGGGCGAGGTAGCCGCTTCCACACAAGACTGATTGATGGAACCTGTAACAACATAGGCAGCACCCATTGTGAAGGCTGCTAATGCTGCTTGTGGCGTGCTAATTCCACCTGCGGCTCCAACTCTAACAGGCACAGAATAACGATACATTTCTTGTATTTCATCTCTCAATTCCAAGATTGATGGTAACAGGCAAACTAGAGGACGATTATCTGTATGACCGCCTGAATCTGCTTCAATTGTAATATCGTCCGCGATCGGCATTTTTTCTGCCAGAGTTGCCTGCAATTCGGTAATTAATCCCTGGCTTACTAACTCTTTAAGTATTTTAACAGGAGCAGGCTGAAGAAATTTTTCTGCAACTTCCCTTCGAGAAAGTTTGGCAATTACTTTGTTGTTAGCCCTAATTTGGTTGGTTTTATCTAACTGGAGTCCGACCGATCGATAATAAACAATATTGGGTGTTAAATCCAAGAAAGCAGATGCTTCTACAGTTCTAATTCCGTATTTGAGGTACAGATCGACGGTACTCCGCTCAATTCCGAGGTCATTGGGAGAGTGAAGTAAATTAAATCCATAGGGTCCTTGGGGGAGGGCGTTTTGAATTCGGTTAATGGCTGTTTCGATACGGGAATATTCCAAACCGCCAGAACCAAACGAACTTAAAATCCCCTTTTTTCCTAAAGTAATGACTAAATCTTCACCAGCAATCCCGCCAGCCATTGCTCCCACCATATAGGCATAGTTTACCCCATGAAAATCGAGAAAATTGCGATCGCCTAACTGTTGAATTGGAATTGGCGGCAGTTCTATTAGCGCTTCCCCTGTGCCTGACTTGTCAGAATTTACTAAGAAACCTTCGTTGGTAACACCAATTTTTCCTTTAATTCTAACCACATAACAATGTCGATCTAGATCGAGCAGTTTGGCTTTGATTTCTGCTGCATCAAAGGCTACAGAATCCAAAGAACCTTGCCAAACTTTATCAGACACAGGAGAACTGCCATAAAATTGGAGCGCATTATCATCAGGCATAGCTATTAAGTAGAAGGAAGAAGGAAGAAGGAAGAAGGAAGAAGGAAGAGGGAAGAGGGAAGAGGGAAGAAAAGCGAGCCAGTAAGCTTTTGAGCGATTTCGATCTGGCATTTAATTAGGTTGACTTACTTACTGATACTTTTAATCCCGACAAACTCAGACATCTAGGACATTTTTCGACAGTCTGAATACAACATCATGATGTTTTATCCAACAAATTTTGAGCGATCGCAATTTGAAACTGGATAAGATCGCTCAGTTGTTGCAGTCCTTCCTGTCGTGCTTGCAAAAAAGCAGTATGAGTTTTAGTTAACTGAACGTTATGCTCGCTGTTACTTTGATTCTGAGGCTCCTGTAAAATAGATAGCACAATCTCCTCATTTTTTTCATAAGTTTGTGAGATTTGTGGAGGATCGGAAAGTGGCAAATTCTGGTGACTAAATGACTCTTTTACAGCCAGAGGTAGTGAATCAGTTGACAATGCCACCTCAACTATTTTCTTGGTTTGTGGGCTTAAGAGGAAAGAATCAATTAGAGTGCCGCCCAAGGTTACAGTTGTACTGAGCGATCGACTTCTCTGAGTCGCGATTTCTGTCGAACTGTAGAGGGGAGACAAATCCAAAGCAACGCGATGACTTACCAGCTTTGCCAGGGCTTTAACGATCGATTTATGGTCAGTAACTCCTCGCTGGTTGAGAGGTATTGTGATGTGTTCTCGCTGCTTTAGGGTTTCTTTAATCCAGCGAGAACAAGTGCTACCAGCTCCAGCTTCTACAAAAACTCTAGCCCCATCAGCATAGACGCGATCGATCAATCGAGGAAAATCGAGCGGCTGACACAACCCGCGAGCAATACTGCGTCCGATCGCATCGCTGTCAATCGCAATTGGCTCATAGTTGGCTGTAGAGTAAAAAACGGTTTTTGGTATCTGTTGAATTGGTAAGGTGCACAGTCTGGTGATTTCGTCGCATTCAGATTCCATGACTTCGCAGTGAAGAACCTGGTCAAAGGGAGCGCGAAAGCCATTGCATTTGAGAGACTCAATGACATTGAGACAAGCTTGAGAGTCTCCAGCGATCGCAACTTCATTCGGCGTATTGATATGGGTTAAATAAACGCGGTTTTCCGATTTTACCCGTTTCCAAACCTGTGAAGCTGGGGCAATCAGGACGTGAGAACTCCAAACTGTTTTGGCATCTTGGGTTGGTTCTAAAGGCAGTCCCCAATATTCGCGAACGGCATTTTTAACACCTGCCAATCGGTTGCTAAACAGAGGAGATGACTTGAGAGATTGCGTAGCCGTGAGAATATTTTTCCAGACATCCTGGGCGCAAATCATCGTAATTTCACCCAGACTATAGCCAAAGGTACAATGGGGCTGAACCCGGAAATAATGACTCATGATAACGCTCATCAGTCTAGCAAAGCCAATGCCGCGATCTACCATTATTGGGGGATCGTTGATTAACTGCTGCTCCAGTTTTTCGAGTTGTCGGCTTGACAATTTATTTAAGCTTCTCGGATGGATGACTCGATCTAGGCGATCGATCGGACTTTCAGAGCTTTGAATAGTTAAATCATCCCAAATTTTGGGAAATAGTTGGAAGATGTCTCGACCTAGCCCCAGATAAGCTGTGAATAAGCCAGGATAAACAAAAGCGACTTTTCCAGTTTTTCCCAAAGGTTTCGGTGTAAAGTAGCTACCGATCGGAGTTTGCCAGTCTTTTCTGCTTTCAAAGGCATCAACTACACCGTTAAAAGCACGCTGGATTTCCTGAATCAATTCTGCTTTAGTATGTCCGAGAATCGTTAATGCGTAAGTGGCTTGAGAATGTGCTTCAAAAGCAGCAAAAGTTTGGTAAGCTGTCGCAGATAGAGAAGAAGTATGTTGAATGGTTAGATCGAGATTGTTG
>JBOFTL010001299.1:0-2762 GCA_051652045.1 Microcoleus sp.
CGCGATTTGCAAACTAGAGGCCGCATTTTAGCTCCCAGAATTCAAGAGAAATCCTCAGCATTTTGGAATTCGATCGCCCCGATCGATTTCAGCCAACTTTCGACACCCGTTGTACCCGGTGAATTGCGCGGTACAGTCATCGGTTCAGTCGGCCGTTTTCGCGACAAGAAAGGCATCGAATATTTGATGGAAGCTTGCGGCAAAATCAGTGCGAATGTCGATTTAACGCTGCTTTTAATTGGGGATTTTGCCGATCGCGAACGGGATTACTGGCAGCAAGAAGTGCAAAACAGCGGCTTGGGCGATCGACTGATTATTACCGGACTTGTCAGCCGCGAAACTGCTCTTTCTTACCTGCCAATTATCGATATTTTTGCGATTCCTTCCCTGCATGACGGCTGTCCGAATGCGATGTTAGAAGCAATGCTAGCAGGCAAAGCGATCGTCGGTACAAAAGTAGATGCGATCGGCGATATTTTGGCAGATGAAGAAGATGCTTTGCTGGTAAATCCAGGTTCGGCAACAGAATTAGCAGTTGCTTTACGACAACTCGCCCTCAAACCGGAATTGCGACAAAAACTGGGTTTAGCTGCTAGAAAAAAGGCGATCGAACAATTAAATCCCAGTGTCGAACAAGCCAACTGGCAAACTGTTTACCAGCAAGTTTTGGAAGCATCAAAGCCGATTGTTGTACCAGCTAATAGCATCAGTCAAAAGTTTGCTGTTGCTAACAGTATTTAGCAGAAAATAACTGGTTGTTAAGTAGAGCTAATTGTCGATCTCAAATATGTAAAACGTGCGGTTTTTCCCTCCGAAAATCCCACAGTCCGACAGGGAATTAATTCACTGTCTCAAAGCGAAAGTCCTCTAAAGAGGACTGACATCAAATCTGGGTTAGATACTTCTGCAATCGATCGTTCGGCGGTTAAAACCGCAGGCAAAATACACAAAAGCAGTCGGTACTAATTAAAAAATAAAGCGGTTTCAAACCAAAATTGCAAATAAACTCATTAGTCCTCTTCAGAGGACTTGAGCTATGAGCCAGGGAATTGATTCCCTGGCGGACTGGTGGGTTAACAAACTAACAGCTTGTTACCAATGGCAAAGCCTGGAATTATCTGAGGAGTAATTCAAAAATTAGCTGTGAAAAGTGCGAAAAGTCCAAATCAGAAACGTATAACTAATTAGAAAACAGGAGTTACCACCGTGATGTCACCAAAAGTTACGATCGTTGTCTCGCCCCGCGAACGTTTTAGTTACACTCGCGAGTCCTTGGAAAGTATCTACGAACATACAGGAACCCCGTTTAACCTGATCTATGTTGATGGCAATTCTCCGGCAGCGATGCAGCAATATTTGGAGTCGCGGGCGCAAGAAAAAGGATTTCAACTGTTGCGAACAGAGGCTTATTTGTCGCCTAATGAAGCGAGAAATTTGGCTTTAGGTAGAGTTGAAACTGAATACGTCTTGTTTATCGATAACGATGTTGTTGTGACTCCAGGCTGGCTCGATCGACTCTTAGAATGCGCCACTGAAACTCAAGCCTCCGTCGTTTGTCCCCTCACCTGCATCGGCAATCCGCTGCACGAAACAATCCATTTAGCGGGCGGAGAAGCGCGGATTGTTTTGGAACAAAAACCGGGCAAAACTAAAGTCAAACGAAAGGTACATGAAAAACATCATTTCGTCAATCGTCCGGTTGCTGAAGTGCGCGAACAACTCCACAGAAACCAGTGCGAATTTGCTGAATTTCATTGTATGTTAGTCCGCACCGAAATTTTTACTCGCATCGGCAAACTAGATGAAGCACTACTGAGCACGCGGGAACACATCGACTTCTGCATGAGCGTCACAAATGCTGGCGGCACTATTTATTGCGAACCTGCATCGGTAGTCACCTACGTTCCCGGCCCGCTGCAATGGTCGGATTTTACATTCTTTATGCTGCGTTGGAGCGATGCTTGGGAAGTGGCAAGTTTGGAACATTTCCGTACCAAATGGAATCTGACTGAAGACAAGTATTTCAAAAAGCGTTACAGCAGATTGGGACAGCGCCGCCACCAGGGTATCGTTCGACCTTTTGTACGCAAAATTGCCTTTGGAAATCGCAATTTGCTGTTAGAAAAGATTTTGATTTCTGTCGATCGCATTCTCAATCGCTACATTACTTATAGGTTCGATCGGGCGGGCGATCGTCAAGTGGAAGTTAAAGTATTGCAACCGGGGAGATCGCGGGTTTTGGAAGCAGCATCTTCTGTTTTGTAAGAATAGTCAAATCTGTTACCCGGTAGTCCGGCAGGGGTTTAAACCCCTGCCTCATAGTGAAAGTCCTCCTAAGAAACTCGAAGGGGGGAGGGGGAGAGGGGGGGATGGGGAGAAAGAGTTTCTTTTTTCCATAACGGGTGCGCAGCCTCCGTGGGACGCTCTAAAGAGGACTGAGAAGAATAATTTTCAACTTATTAGTCAGTTTCAACTGAAAAGAATAGTTTTCAACTCATTAGTCCTCTTCAGAGGACTTTAGCTATGAGCCAGGGAATTGATTCCCTGGCGGACTATCGGACAAGCGAACTACCCCAACCCCAACCAATTCACATTTTAAAGCATCTATCATGGGGAATAAAAACATTGCAAAATCAATCTTTTCAAGGAATCTCAAATGCCTGAAACTAAAAGTATTAAAGAAACCGTCCCGGGTCTAGGACGAATTATCCAAAAATTCTGGCCCCAGATTCGCCAACAAAATGTGTTGATTGTCATCTCAT
>JBOFTL010001300.1:0-3918 GCA_051652045.1 Microcoleus sp.
GCTTCAAAAAAAGCAGTCAAAATTCCCAAGATTAACCAAATCAACCTAAATACGCGCTCCTCACTCGATCGTCCTTTAGCAAATCTGATGCAGGGCCTGTCAGAGTCATGTTACCAGCTTCTAGTACATAACCTCGATCGGCAATTTGCAATGCTAAACTGGCGTTTTGTTCGACTAACAGAATTGTAACGCCTGTGGAGCGCAAATGTTGAATAATTGCAAATATTTCTTTGACGATCGAGGGTGCTAAACCTAAACTAGGCTCATCTAATAATAGCAGTTTGGGACGCGACATCATGGCACGGGCGATCGCCAGCATTTGTTGTTCCCCGCCGCTGAGGGTTCCTGCTAGTTGATTGCGACGTTCTGCTAACCTGGGAAATAGTTTAAATTGGTACTCTAAATCTGCTTTAATTTCCGCAGAGTTCGATCGCGCGTAGGCCCCCAATTCTAAGTTTGACAATACCGTTTGTTGCGCTAAAACCCGCCTGCCTTCGGGACTGTGGGCGATGCCTAATTTTACCACTTCATGGGCCGGACGTTTGGTAATGTCGCGACCGCTGTAAATAATTTGTCCTTGCCGCAAATTAACTATTTTGGAAATAGCCCTGAGTGTGGTACTTTTTCCCGCACCATTCGCACCGATCAGGCTGACAACTTCGCCGGCATGAATGGTAAGATTAATATTTTGTAGCGCTTGAATGCCGCCGTAATTGACACAGAGGTTTTTGAGTTCTAAGAGGATGTTTTCGGATGTTTGGGGTTGGCTGTCGTGCATTGTCTGCGATCGTGAATAACGGAATATAGCGATCCTAAATCATTTGTGAACTTCTTCTTACTCCCTCCCCTTAGTAAGGGGAGGGTTGGGGTGGGGTAAAAATTTTACGACTCCTGCAAGGATTGCTATATAAACAGTTATGATAAAATAAATCCGATATCGCTCATCTTTTTTTCTTGAATTTAGCTATAATTTGTTTGTAATTGGCGATCGACAAAACTAGCATCCACACTGCCACACCCGCACCAAGGCTAATCAAGATTACCAACAAAAATGAATTGATTTCTCCGCCGACGATCGGCCAGTAAAGCTTGCTGGGCGGCTCTTGTTTGATAAAATAAGGAGCACTGCTAGCTACAACTCCCGCAGCCCCCAAACCAAAACCTACAGACTGAATCGTGACTTCTAACTTCGCATTTCGATAGGCTTCTTCGATCGCGACTACGGCCCGAATTGCTTCTGTAGCTTGGGCTAACAAACCGGAACCGTGTTGGAAATACCCTAAATCTGCCTGAATTTGCCTTTGAAACTGCGGGCAATTTTGGGTGCTGAATGCTGCGAGGAAACTTAAATCGGTATCCTTATCATTGTACTTTTTAGCCGATTTGATGTCAAGACTGATTCGATCTAATTTATCTTGGTAATTTTGGGTGTTAATGGCGATCGTATTTTCCCGCATTTGCAGGTCGATTAACAACCGCGCGTACTTGACAGCCCGCGGCGGCAAGTCTATCGTCTGACTTTCCAGATAGGCTAATTCTTCTTCCTTTAAACCCGCACCTTTCGAGTGTCTTTTCTCGGATTTATCCCGCTGCAAATATTTAAAAGTTTTGTCGATATCCAGTTCGATTTGCTTGTATTCCTCGCGAATCACCGCGTAAAGCTTGCGACTCTCGCGATAGGTGTGCAGAATCTTATTCCGGTACAAAAACAGATCCATAAAATCGCTGTAGCGCGTCTCATCCCAGATATCATCGGTTGTCACGCTATTGAAAAACCAGATAATCACGTGACAGTCACCATCCGGCTGATTGAGATTTCCATACTCCAAAATCGGACTGCCAAATAACTCGCCTTGACGCAAGAAATCCGGGAGATTATCGCCAGAAATCAACTTTTCCAGACACTGTTTGCCTAAAGCTTTGAGAAACTGCGAATCTTCCCGCGCCGCCTGATTTTGTTCGATACTCAGCCCAGCCGTAATCAGCAGAGTTTGCCCGAAATAACTTCGGACAAAATCGGGTAGCAAGCAATTATCGGGATTAAATTCTTGGAAGATGCTAACATCGACAGCAGCAGTTTTAACGCTGTTAACTTTTTCGGGAATCCGAATTTGCAAGCCCAGGGCATAGCTGTCATCAATTCGCAGCGGTTGGGCAAAACCCTTGAGAGGAATTGGCCGATTCTCAACCGAAATCTCCTTAGTAAAGGGGAGAGAATTTCGGTTGTCAACTTTTGATTTATCGATCAGATTAACACGCCAGCCTACAGGTTCATCTTTTTTGTGCAAGTAGCTGTCATTGAATTTGCTGCTGACTGCCAATTTAGACTGCAAAATCTCATCACACTTCTGCCACAAGCTGGTAAAATCCACGGGGGAATTCGACTCTGATTCGAGGGCGTTGCAGAGGTGGAAGGCAAATAGATAAACGTTAGGGGCGTAGATTTTGCTACTTGGAGTCATTGGATATATCTGATTTATTATCTGCTACGCTTTCTTGAAGTTTTTTGTAACTATCTTCGATACTGGTACGCAGGGTTTGAGTGATATTGGTTAGGGGTAGTGTTATGCTTGGAGTGGGTTCGCCAGCATCGTCAATTTCTTTTTTGCATTTAGCCGCAGCATTTTTCAAATCCTCTCCCAATTGATGGCGAGCACACCATTTGCTGATAGTCATAGCAATGGGAAACAATTCATCGTCTGCGGATTCGGCTATTTCTGTTTGTAATTTTGGTAAATCTTGCCATGCTGCGGGCATGAAGATACTCGGATTTTCGTGCAGCCATTGCAGGAAAGCATAGATAATTTTGTCTGGTTCCACAGTCACTCCTCCTATAATTAAACACAATAGATTCATCAGGGTGGTTTCGGCAACTATAATTGCCTAAGATTTACAGTCTCGAAAACCCGCCCCAACCCAACGAACAATTACAATAGACATTTTAACATTCAATGCGAGTTTTGGGTTGATTTGGGTTATCTGTGAGGTAAGGGCGGGTTGATTTAAATTGTCGGTTATTGTTATCCCTTTATTGTCATTGCGAGCGAAGCGAAGCAATCGCAATGACTTCTGTCTTTATTGTCATTGCGAGCGAAGCGAAGCAATCGCAAAGTCTCTGATTTCAAACGAAGGATTTATAAAAGGGATGACTTACTCGGATTTGGTATTATACCAGATTCGGGTTACTTACCGCCTGTATTGTCATTGCGAACGAAGTGAAGCAATCGCAATGACTTCTGTACAATATCGGATTTTTACTATCAACTATCAACTATCAACTATTTAATGTCCTGTCGCACAGAATGCCGCCCAATATTTTGGGTCGCGAAATGGATATTCTTTAGTCGAATTAACTAACCATAATTCTACACCTTGTCGGGATTTTTTATCTAATTTTAACTTCCTCACCCAAATTTCAAAATCTTGCAAAGTCACCCCGCGCATCCAGTTTTGCGCCGCATTCAAAGCCACCGCTACTGAATCTGCATCCGGCAATTCCTGATAAAATCTAATCATCAAAATTGCCGTGGCAAAATCATCCACCGCCCACAGACTGCTGACAACATTCATGCTTCCCGCATACAAGAAACCGCTGGGTAAACCAATGTATTCATCTGTCATGGCGATCGAACTTGTCAACCCAGTTTCGCAGGCGGAAAGTGTCACGAGACTGCATTTGGGTAACTGCAATTCGGCAAAAATTTCGCGCAGGGTAAGGCATTTTTCGAGGATGACTTTTCTGCCACTGCGTAGGGTGACGTAGTGCTTAGATTCAGGCACATTCTTGTCTAGCCCATCGTTAGCAAGGGTATTTTCTTCTCTTAGCCCCCCCTTACCAAGGGGATCTTCTCTTAGCCCCCCCTTAGCAAGGGGGGGTGGGGGGGGGTTAATTTCTGGGGGTTGGGGGGGGTTAATTTC
>JBOFTL010001301.1:0-4619 GCA_051652045.1 Microcoleus sp.
AGCTGCTCGTCTAACTGTTCGCTCCTCAAACTCGGGAACGCGGGCGCAGCCGGCGGTTCGTCTGCAGTCAGGGGAACGGTGGTATTTCCGGGTTTGGTAAATCCAGAACCGTTAAAAGCCTCTTCCCGATTTTCTTCCGGGGAAGGTTCCCAGGGAATCCGGGGCAAATTCACCTCAACAGCAGGATCGTCGGGAATCGGGGGTTCGGGAGTCGGAAGTTCCGATCGCACCGCCCGAGCCTGTTGGGTTGGAGGTTGGCAAGCGGGGCCCTGACAAACCTCGGACGCGCTGGAAACACTGGGGCTGTTACTGACACCTGCGGATTTGAGAAGCATCCCGAGTACCCAATCGGTATTGAAAACCAACAGACAGCCCGCGATCGCCCAAACCAAGGCAATTCCCGCCGCTCGATCGGGACTGACACCTCCAGCCCCCACCGTCCCGGTTGACAAACCGTCGTTGGGAACGAACAAACCCGAAGCCAGCAAAGGTTGAGCCAAAGCGTGAAGTATCGCCTCGCCCAGCTTAGTTCCAGGAAATTCGATTTTGAAACCGCGCCGCGCGCTGGTACCGACATCGCCAGCAAAGGCCAAATTTTCGTTGAAGCCCGACAAACTGGCATCAGCAGCCGAAGGTGCAAACTCTGGCAGAGCATCCTTTTCAAAGACATCTAGCGGCGCATCCAAGACATTAGCAGGAGCGAGTTCGGTAGCGCCCGAAGTTTTGAGGTTCACCCCGTAGCGCCACAGAGGCGATTTTTGTCCCGCACGGCGACCGTAAACCCGCACCCCAGAGATTCCCGAGATTTCTAGCTGTTGCAACAACTTAACTATCGGCGGCCCTACCTTCGACTGAGAAGGGCAAGTCAAAGCTTCCGTCATGACGTGCAGCACGCCATCTTTGCGCACTGCGACAGCTTGAATGCCTCCAGTTTGCAGCTTGCGGTTGAGATTGGGATTTACCAGCCTGTTGAGCAGAAAAGTTAAGGCCGATCGATCGCCTTTTGCCGCCAGGGTTCGCGCACTGGGAGCCAAATCCGGGTGGTGGGCGGCTGGCAAATCGATCCACTCAATCCACGCAGGCGATTCCGGTTCAGTTTCGCTGTCGGTGATTGGTTCAACGCCGTAGAGAGCGGCCGCGACGATCCCTTGGGGCGCGAAGGCTGCCAGTATGGGGGCGATCGCCCTGGCCGTCTCTTGTTTGTCGGGGTATACTTTCCCCTTGGGTGTTTCGCCTTTGCGGAAAGCTTTACTGCAAAACAGGTGCAGGGTGGTTTCCTTGAGGGTAGCCCGCACGTGGAGGCGCACCGCTGCCAATTGTTGGTTCAGCAGTTTGGCAGTTGCCTGTACGTCTCCCCAGCGGGCCCATTCTTTGAGAATTTTGTCGGGCGGGGTCAAATCTACCCGCAGCAGCCAGTCAGGCTTAGCTTCGCCACTGACTTGACTGCCGATTACGGCATCACGAAAATCCTCTAATTTTAGCTTGCGCAGTTTGGAGGCGATCGGTTCTGCGAGCAAAGAGGGGTCGGGACTGTAGGCTGACTCGCACAGCACTAGCAATCGGCGTTCTTTGAGTTTGAGCGGTTCCGGCCCGTTGGAGTGCAGGGTTTCTAAGCTGTTTTTGGACTCTTTTTCGCGGATCGTGACTTTCACCGCCACTCCCATCGGCCCGAGAATTTCGCTGAGATAGCTGGCGATCGCATCTGGATAGCCCCGGCGAGCCAAACCTTCGGTGGAAACAGTCAGCGTACCCTCGGGCTGTTCTGTTTCGGGTCTGGTTTGCACCAGTGTCGCTGCGCCCCGAGACACCCTCTGCGGGATGGAGGGGGGTGCGAAATCCGAACTTGCGGAAATGTCGATCGCGATCGGGGCTGTTTCAAAATCTTCTCCCCGGTGAATGCGGGAAGCCACCGGCACTGGATCGGGGTCGAAATCCATTTCTTCTCGCACCTGGGGGGGTTCTGGTGCTGCTGGGGATGTCGGTTGGAGTTTGAGGTTT
This sequence comes from Microcoleus sp., assembly GCA_051652045.1. Classification (GTDB taxonomy): domain Bacteria; phylum Cyanobacteriota; class Cyanobacteriia; order Cyanobacteriales; family Microcoleaceae; genus Microcoleus. The sequence goes on from JBOFTL010001301.1 coordinate 1,999, forward strand.
TCGTTTTTGAATTTAGCGAAAAGACCCCCTTTTTTGGGAGGTGGCGGGGGTTCTACCTCGATAATTTCCTGCTGGATTTCAGTAACTTGCGACTTGACTGGCTGTCGCGGGGCGGTGCAATCGATCTTTACCGTCCAGTCATTTTGTCGGGAACCGAGTTTGCGCCCGCACAGAAACAACTGATAAATTTTCGGTCTTTCTGGTGCCAGCAGTTCCGTCAAATCGGTTTGGGCCAAAGCCTCGGAAAATCTAGCGGTCAGCAATTCCTGAGACGGACACTGTGCTGATTCGCACAAAACGTGCAGGTGATTGCCGCGCACTCTCACCTGTACTTGAACTTCTGGGAGGCCTATAGCTTTTTGGGCCCACTGCGACGCGGCCGATCGATTGTCTGTCAATATGCTCCGGTTCGCATTTAACATGGGACTTTAAATTGGGTCAAGGCTGCTTTTCGTCTTCTACTGATAGCACATCTTATACGTATTTTGTTACAAAGCGGGTGCGATAGCCACTGAACCCGGATTGGATTGTAGGGACACGCCAATGGCCGAGGCGTGTCAACTTAAGGAATGTCTGAGGATGCGATCGTTCTTTTAAGTGATATAGACTTGCGATCGCAAGTTAAAGCAGTTGCCAAAGCGTTGAACGAATTTTGAGCGCAGTCCCCAACCAGAATCTTTGATTTGGTTGGGGTTTTCAACCCAGTTTTTTGATAAAAACACCCAAAAAATAAAGAGGCCGGAAGATTGTTGGCATTGCCGACTCGCTTCCGTCCTTGCTGAATAACAGGGTATGCATATGTTTTTAAATTATGGCAGTCACGCTTTCGAGATCTCAAGAGGTCTTTTGCAATCACCCACTTTTGCTATGAGTGTTCGATCGCACCGCTCCTACAATTCTAAACGGGAAATTTTGAAACTGCAGAACTCTAAAGTTTGCAGGCTAAGGATTGTAGAGATCTATCCGTAGCAGGCGCTACCAAAATTCCAGTTAACAAAGGGCGAAGGATTCCCAAGCAACTCCTGTCACCGCAACAGGACTTACGCTCAGAAACCGGGTTTGGAGGAAAAATCAAAGAAACCCGGTTGCTGACTGGCTGTGCCTAAGTCCCATGCAAATTTCACTCTCGAACAACGGTCACCATATCCTCTCCAAGTTCGGTAAAGCGCACGGTTTTGACTTGCCAAGGAGCGTAACTCGTTAAAGTTTGGCGCACTCCTCCTAATAAGCCCAGCATCTGACAGCTTGATAGATTTTGCAATTTCTGGCGCGAATTCCCCGCAGCGCGCAAATCTACGGTAGCTATCCCTTGGTTGCGATCGATCTTCAGGCGATAGCCCACCAAACCAAGGCTAGCGAAAACCTGCTGATTTAACAATTCATCCACTGCTGATGACATTAACCGATGCTCCGGGCCTGTCAGTGTTTCCGGCTTCAAAGTTTGACAACTATTATCTACCTTGTAAACCGTAACAGTTACGGTATTTTCCAATCCTGCCGATTTGTTGGAGTCTGAGGAAACAGAGTGAGATGCCTCTGTTAGTCGATTTTCCACTAACTGGAAGCGTCCGTACTGAGGGATGTTCGTTTGAGATGCCGTCTGGTGGGCGCTTGGGTTAGTCGCATTATAGCTCGAACAGCCGTGACCGCCCATCAAAATTAACCAGGCGCTTAGATACCCGAACTGTTTGCAGGTATGGTTCATAGTTTTTTAATACTCAACTAAATGTCACTACGTGGAGAGAGAGCGAACTTTGACGGTAGAAAGCACTCAATCCCTGATTACACTCACTTAAAAATATTTCCGTACTACGGAGATGAATACTAATGCTGAGTTCTTATTAATACCTTGACTTTTGGGTCAAATAACGTCAAAGGGGCAAAACCCTGCATTGGTAACACCCTATCTCTCTGTAGCTCTGAAAATCTAACTCGCGCGCGAGATATCAGGTAATATATAATACATGGTTAGAGGTATGATGTACTGTCCCAACTAGAGCTGCAGCCCTCCCCAGGTCAGAGGTGAATCAAACTCAGGCACGCCATGCCTCAAATGCTCCTCCCTCCCCTTATAGGAACACTGTCCCCCGTGTGGGTCCTCGTTAAAAGGCGATCGATCCGTAAGTCCTGGTGAAGAGCTTCTTTCCGGGTGCGAAAACCTGAGTTTGATTACTGTAAAGGCAACAAAATTCAGACTTGCTGTCGCTTGAGAGCGGAGCAGTTTTTCAACAGCACCGCCAGTGAGGTCTAGTCAACTTCCGCGTCAAGGAAGAGATCGCAGCATTTAGTGATTTTCGTGTCGCAACCCATCAAAAAAATGAGAAGATCGTGAAACAGCAATTATTGACTAAAGTTTTGGCGGCAACAGTAATCGCCTTGAGCAACGCGACCTTAGCTGTTGTACCAAGTCAGGCCCAGCCTTTACCCAGGCAAACCGGATTTTGGTGCAGAACCTCGACCGGCCTACCGGCGACGGTGTATCAAAACCCTCAAGGTGCTGTAGAGCCTTGGATTGAGTGGACTTCCGATTATTTCTCAGGTTCTGGCTACAATCCGATAACTCGGTGTCAGTTAGTGAGTCAACGTCTCGAAACCTACCGCCGCAATCGAGAGTTAAAGTA
>JBOFTL010001302.1:0-2068 GCA_051652045.1 Microcoleus sp.
TGAGACGAAGGCACACGAGAGTGCTAGTTTACCATTAACTATAGATTATTAAACTTTTGCTGTCAACTATCGATCGGTTTATTCTAGATTTTAACGTAGGGTGCGATTGGGCATCTGACTGTTTCAATTTAAGCTAAACAATTTAACTTTTGACAATACATGACTCGAATTCAATACTTCTATTCGCCGCCGAAAGTCGATCGCGGTTGTGCTAAAGCTGATTCTAACAAGCCTTCATCCCTCACGCCGCTACTGCCACCAAAGCTAGAAATTTGGTCTGCATGAAGTTCTAGCACTTCTTCTACGGACAAAAATTTAGGAGTTGGCAAGGCGACGGTAAATCTCCTCTCGTTTTTTTTTAGATGCCAGGAAGAAGGAACAAGGAGCCAGAAGGTATGAGGTAGGAGGAAAAAGGAAGAAGGAATAAGAACAACTATCAACTATCAACTATCAACTATTTTGTTGCCCATTCGATAATTCCCTGAGTCAACCCATCTAAAGTGTATTCTTTGGCTTCTACATCTAACTTGCCTAATAAATTTTGACAGCTTTTGGAAGTTTCAGGACCGATCGAAGCAATACAAATATTTTCCAGCCAATCTTTCGATCGCGATAATTCGGGACTTTTTTCTATCAATTTGCAAAAATTTTGCACTGTTTTAGAACTGGCAAAAGTAATGAGATCGACTGCTCGATTTTGTAAGGCTGCAAGGGCGATCGGATCGATGTTTTCGGGACAGCCGGATTGATAGGCGGGAACTTCGGTTACTTGCGAACCTCGGGCGGTGAATTCTTTAACTAAAACTTCTCTACCGCCGCTTTCTACTCTGGGAAACAGGATTTGGCAATTTTGCAAAATATCGGGAAAGTTTTCGACTAGGGAATCTGCTACAAACTGGGGGGGAATATAGTCGGGTTTTATGGAGTGCGATCGCAAACTTTCTGCTGTTTTTTTGCCGACAACTGCGATTTTAATTCCCGCCAAACTGCGGGCATCTTTCCCCTGCGCTTCCAGTCTGTGAAAAAACCAGTCAACGGCATTATGAGAAGTTAGAATTAACCAGTTAAAATGTGACAATCGGTCGATCGCATCATCCAGCGGTTCCCAACTCGAAGGCGGGCCAATTACTAAGGCTGGCATTTCGATCGCCCTAGCTCCCAGTTGTTCTAAACTATTACTAAATTCGGCAGATTGAGAAGCGGCGCGGGTGACTAAAATTGTTTTTCCTGCTAGCGGTTGTTGGCTGTTTTCAGCAGAGTTATCTTCAGGAGTTGTCGGCGGCTGCATGAGATATTCGCGCAATCTTACTACTTCGCCAATAATTATCGCACAGGGTGACAGAGATTCACCCGCTGTTTTGTAGGAAATATCCGCCAGAGTTCCCAGCCAAATTTGCTGTTCGGGGCGGCTGCAATCTCGGATAATCGCAATGGGAGTTGCGGGCGATCGACCGTGTTTTTGCAGTTGCCAAATTATCTCGTTTAAATTGCGTCCTCCCATCAAAATTACCAAAGTTTCAATCTGCACTAAAGCTTCCCATTCCAAAGCATCGGGTTCGTGGGCGCTCATGACTGCAAAGCAGCGGCTCATTACTGGATCGGTGAGGGGAATTCCGCATAGTAAAGGAGCGGCTAAAGCCGATGAAATTCCCGGTACTACTTCAAATTTACAGCCTGCTTCTTTTAATGCTTGAATTTCGGAACTGGAACGACCGAAAATAAACGGATCGCCGCTTTTGAGGCGCACTACTTGTTTGCCTGCTTGGCAGTTTTCTACCAGCAAGTGGTTGATTTCTTGTTGCTGGGTAGAAGGTTTGCCTCCGCGTTTGCCGACTTCGATTTTGCGGCAAGTTACCGGAATTAATTCGAGTTGGGGGATGTCGATTAAGGCGTCGTAAATTAAGACTTCGGCGCGGGAGAGAAGTTGGCGCGATCGAACTGTCATTAAGTTACAATCTCCGGGTCCCGCACCGACTAGATAAACTTTTCCTGTGGTATTTTGCATAATTATTCCTCGATATTGTAGTTATTGAATTCACTCAAAATTGAAGTTGGTGCGATCGAACTG
>JBOFTL010001303.1:0-4871 GCA_051652045.1 Microcoleus sp.
ACCGACGTTAGCTTCTACTTTGAATTCCCGCAGCATCCGATCGACCAGGATTTCCAGGTGCAGTTCGCCCATGCCGGCGATAACTGTCTGGTTGGTTTCCGGGTCAACGTTGACTCGGAAAGTGGGGTCTTCTTCGGAGAGGGACTGGAGGGCTTTGGAAAGCTTCTCCATGTCTTGCTTGGTTTTGGGTTCGACGGCCACGGAGATGACCGGTTCTGGAATGAACAGCGACTCCAGAATCACTGGAGAACCTTCGTCGCAGAGGGTATCTCCTGTAAAGGTGTCTTTCAAGCCCAAAGCGGCTCCCAAGTCGCCGGCGCGCAGTTCGTCAACTTCAATGCGATCGTCCGCTTTCAAAACAATTAAGCGAGAAATCCGCTCTTTTTTGTCTTTGGTGGAGTTGAGGACGTAGGTTCCTTTTTTGAGGATGCCAGAGTAAACGCGGACGAAAGTCAGGCGGCCGTAGGGGTCTGCCATGATTTTGAATGCCAGGGCTGACAGGGGTGCTGTGTCATCGGCAAATCGCTCTGCTGTGTCGCCGTTGGGCAAGATTCCTTGAATTGGAGGAACTTCCAAGGGCGAGGGCAGGTACTCGATGACTGCATCTAACAAAAGCTGAACGCCTTTGTTTTTGAATGCTGAGCCGCAGAGCATGGGGACGATCGTGCCGGCGATCGTGCCTTGGCGCAAAGCTGCGCGAATTTCTGCTTCTGTGAGTTCTTCGCCTTCGAGGTATTTTTCGGTGAGGGCGTCGTCGGTTTCGGCTACGGATTCGATCAGCTTGGTGCGGTATTCGGTAGCTAGATCTTGTACTTCCTCGGGAATTTCGACTTCCTCGATGTCCGTACCGATGTCATTGGTGTAGATGTAGGCTTTCATTTGCACTAAATCTACAATTCCTTTGAAGTTTTCTTCACTGCCGATCGGAATTTGAATGGGTACGGCATTCGCTCTCATCCGATCGCGAATTTGGCCGTAGACTTTGTAGAAGTTTGCGCCCATCCGGTCCATTTTGTTGACGAACACGATCCGGGGAACTTTGTATCTATCGGCTTGACGCCATACTGTTTCTGATTGCGGCTGCACTCCACCAACCGAGCAGAAGACTGCGATCACTCCGTCGAGCACTCGCATCGAGCGTTCTACTTCGATCGTGAAGTCTACGTGTCCGGGAGTGTCGATGATGTTGATTTTGTAATCTTTCCAACTGGCGGTGATAGCAGCGGCCGTAATCGTGATTCCCCGCTCCCGCTCTTGCGCCATCCAGTCGGTTACTGCTGTTCCTTCGTGCACTTCGCCGATTTTGTGCACCATGCCGGAATAGAACAGAATTCTTTCAGTTGTTGTTGTTTTGCCCGCGTCAATGTGGGCGGCGATGCCTATGTTGCGAGTTTTTTCTAGCGGGACGGTACGTGCCACAGCTACCTCCTTGTGATTGTGTTGCTGTTATAATACGAGTATACTACATAAAAACCCTGTTTTGCAGCCGAGAGCGACTGACAAAATAAGTATATGGAGTCTGTTGTTACATTTTAATATTTTTTGCAAGATTTGTTCACAAAAATATTAAGGATGCGACAGGTTGAATCGAGTCCCGATCGATGCTAATCACCTCGATCGAGAGAGGGAGAGTGGGGAAGGGGACTATCTGGAAAAAAGTGTTGAGTAGGGACGTTTTTTGCGCCGCACACCGCACTCAACACTCAAAACTTCAGCAATTCTTAATCGCCTGTGTTTTTGTACCACAAGCAAGTTCGATCGCTCCGGGGGCGAGTTTACAGTTAATGTCAAGCCTTGATTGTGAGATCCCAAACAGGCTCGATCGCTCCCAACTGAATTTAATTAATACCGATAGTGGGCAAAAGCTTTGTTGGCTTCGGCCATGCGGTGAGTTTCTTCGCGCTTGCGAATAGCACTCCCTGTTTCGTTAGCGGCATCCATCAGTTCGTTTGCTAATTTTGCTGCCATCGAGCGGCCCGATCTAGCTCTAGCAAAGCGGATCAGCCAGCGGAGGGCTAGGGTTGTACCGCGATCGGAACGTACTTCCATCGGTACTTGGTAGGTAGCGCCACCCACCCGGCGGGCTTTGACTTCGACTAAAGGTGTGGCGTTTTTGACTGCTTTTTCAAACAAGTCTAGCGGTTCTGCGCCCGTTCTTTCTTGGATGGTTTTGAGGGCGTCGTAGACGATGTTGGTAGCAACAGATTTTTTGCCGTGCTGCATGATCCGCCTCACCATCATGCTTACCAAACGGCTGTTGTAAACTGAATCTGGGGGAACTGGGCGTTTTTGAATAACTGTGCGGCGAGACATAATTTTATTGTTGGGGATTTGAGATTTTGATTGAATTTTGGGTTCTTGCTGTGATGGCGAGGCTTGTTGGAGATTAACCAGTTTCTCACCGATCGTCTCGATCTATCCCTCGATCTATCCAACGATCCTCACCGAATCGCAGCTTTATTTTTTCTCTTTGGGACGTTTGGCTCCGTATTTGGAACGACCCTGTTTGCGGTCTTTTACCCCTGCCGTATCTAATGTACCGCGAATGATGTGATATCGGACTCCCGGTAAATCTTTTACCCGACCGCCCCGGATCATAACTACCGAGTGTTCTTGCAAGTTGTGGCCGATACCGGGGATGTAGGCTGTTACTTCAAAACCAGAGGTGAGTCGCACCCGAGCCACTTTCCGCAGCGCTGAGTTGGGTTTTTTCGGGGTGGTGGTGTACACTCTGGTGCAAACCCCGCGACGCTGGGGGCAACTCTTAAGAGCTGGCGATTTGGTTTTTTTCTGCGTTTGTTCCCGTGCTGAACGAATGAGTTGCTGAATGGTGGGCATGAGTTATGGCATTTTTAGCTTTTTGCTGATATATGGCGATTTGGCGGCATCCGCACTGAAAGTCCCTTCCCCTTTGCGGGGACGGGATTCGAGAAAAATTTATGAAGGAGTGAGGATGCCAGACTCTATATCTTACATGACTCAATGTGATTTGGCAAGGATTTTGGCAAGAATCCGGCAAAGAGTTGGGAATTGCGACAGAGATTTCGATCGAACTCGCTATTTTTGACCGGATGCACAACAGCGGTTGCAAGGTGTTACATCACACTCAACGGTCGATCGACATCACAGGAGATTATTGAAGATTGCCGGACTATGAAAAATATACATTAGATTAGCCGCTTACATGAGAACCGAAGTTTTGCTCCCTGAATGCACGATCTCCGAGCTGTACTTTAATATTTGGAAATCTGGCAAGATCGATCGAACTCAATTTCACCAAATCCAATACGCAATTAATTCGGAAAGTTTCAGAAATGCGGACGATCGGAGAATGGTCACCAGACTGCTATATGCTGTGCGTCGTGGATGGCTGTCAGTGATGGACTAACCTAGGAATTATAAGAGTTTTGAGGCGTGAGTTTTGAATTAAAATACTTTTGATAGTAATTTCAAGAAACTCACAATTTGCTGGAGCGAAATTAACGCAAGAGGACAGGGTTATGTTTAATGCTACTGAACTGCTGATCGAAGCTTTCATAGAACAACTTCAACACGGTTACAGCCGCACCTACGGAGGCTACAAGTCAGATTATGCAGACATAATTTCCTGGGTAGGGGCGATGGCACTAGAAAATATAGCCAACAGCGATGCTCTTTATCACAATGTAGAACATACCATTTGCATTACTTTAGTCGGGCAAGAAATCTTGCGAGGAAAACAGATTCGTGAGGGGGGAGTCTCCTGCGAAAACTGGCTGCACTACATCATTTCCCTATTGTGCCAAGATATCGGATATGTCAAGGGAGTTTGCCGAGAAGACCGAACAGCACAAGGATTGTATGCTACGGGAAAAGATGGTATGAAAATTGCACTACCCTCCGGTGCGACAGCAGCCAGATTAGCTCCTTATCGCGTTGACAGAGCTAAACTTTTTATTCGGGAGCGATTTGGCAATCACAAATTAATTAATGCTGAGGCGATCGAGCATAACATCGAGCAGACTCGCTTTTCGGTACTTGAGAACGATACAGGTGAAAAAGCTGTTAATTATTCTAGTTTAGTGCGCGGTGCTGACTCGATCGGTCAACTCAGCAATCCGCAGTATTTACAAAGAATTGGCGCGCTGTTTTACGAGTTGGAAGAAAGCGGTGCTGCTAAAGCCTTTGGCTACAGACATCCGGGCGACTTGCTGCAAAATTACTCTAAGTGTTACTGGAGTCGCATTTATCCGCATATCAGCGAAGCTCTCGGCTACTTGCAGTTGACGCAGGAAGGAAAACAGATTGTTGCGAGTTTGTACGCTAATGTATTTCGGATGGAACACCAACCTTGCGATTCGGAAGTTGCTTAAAATTAGTTGAGAGTTGATAGTTGATAGTTGGTAGGGGCGGTGCCCCCGTGCCCGCCCTCTTAGTTGAGAGTTGAGAGTTGATAGTTGGTAGTTGATAGTTGGGATTTGAGATTTGAGATTTGACGGTTAACAGTCGTTAATTGTCAAGTGTCAATTGTCAATTGTCAACTAATTTCCAGCTCAATTTCCGAATGATATCTCGGACACAACCAATTGCTCGGCAATAAAGACGGCCATCCTTCTCGCAATGCTTCCAAACAAACAGCCCGAACAGTTAACTGACAGTCCAGCAGTTCTACACCTGCTTTTTCTACTTGCTTCCTACCTATTTTTAAAATTGAATCGTCGCTGAATTCAAAAGTTTTGTGACACTGAATGCAAACCAAGTGATGGTGCTGGTGCAGTTCAGGTAAATTTAATTCGTAATGTTTGTGTCCTTCTGCCAATTCTAGTTCGCGCAAAATTCCAATTCTTGATAGTAAATGTAGGGTTCTATAGACAGTAGACAAACCTATTTTT
>JBOFTL010001304.1:0-1967 GCA_051652045.1 Microcoleus sp.
GATCTAATAGTGTTCGATCGCGCAATCATGAAGCTAGATGACAATCTCCTTGTGCTTTATGGATATCTTGGCGACTGTAGCGTAAATAGCAAGATTGAAATCGCCGGGAAAAAGGCTTACGTTCAGATATGGAAGAAAAATAAAAAAGCTTGGAACGCTGACAAGAAGCAATTCGAGATTGTAACTCCCGACAAAGAAGAGAGCTATCTTTATGACCTGGTTAAAGACAGGATGGTGGGATGCAGTAACTCGGGTAAATTCATCTCAATTAAACCGTGCATCCCTGATATGTTCTGGGATGAGTTCGAGAAAAAGACAGACGAGATTGACCTCGAATATTGCGAAAAGATTGCCAAAAAGATTGTGATTGTCTCCGAGTCGGAAGGAGAAAAATTGACGGACGCGGATACTACAACATTAGAAGAGCAATTCAAAAAGCTCTCTGGTGGCTCTAGCAGTAGTAATTACGCGCCGAAAGAAACATCATTGGATGTCCTTGAAGGCAGGCGCAAATTTCTATTGGCAAACATTGGTGCTTACGGCGAGGGGTGCAATTCTATCTTTGAATTAGCAGCGGTAATTGAAAGCTTGCCTGAATCAGACAAGGCTATTACCTTGCGCACAATTGACCTAATTTCGATCTTGATGCAGTAACCAATGACTGAAGACTTAAACCAACAACCAGGGCAAGAAACTGAAGAAGACGAAAAATTCGATCTTGCCCTTTTTTATAGGAAACACCGAAAGCAACTCAAGCAAGATTGTGACTACGAGATTACCCTACCGTTAGGGCAAGAAATCGAGCGCTTGTTTCGTAAGGTTGTCGTACTTCCGGGCGCCGATTTCGCCTACAAAATACTGTCCGCTTACGCACTACTGCCGTCGATCGCCTGTGAAGTTTTACCGATTCTTTATGTTCAAGGCGGAGAAGGATCGGGAAAGTCTCAAATCCTGAAACTTTTTCAGGGACTGACAGGATGCGAGACTCAATCGGGAGCTAGTACGGCTGCATCGCTAAAGAACGAAATCAATCCACGAAGATGGAGAGATCCAGGAACTTTTTCGCTCGAAAAAAACTACTTTTTGCTGATCGACAATGCGAATAGCGATATGTTCGACTACCCGCAAACTCTATCAGTGTTTCTCAATGGATACGACCGATCGACCGATCTGCTGACGATAGCCGGAGAGAAAGGGCAAAACTTGAGGTTTTATACCTTTGGGCCGAAAGTAGTTAGCTCGGTACATGAAATAAGTCAACCCGAGCTGTTGCGTCGCTGCCTATTAATCCAGTGTAAAAAGTGTACAAACGAACAGGGTGCGACAATCGAACAGCTATCAAGTTTGCCTATCAATTTGATTCAAAAAGCAATTGCTGATTTTTGGATTAATGAAGTAAACGCGGAAGCCTTAGTTGGTTTTCAGATTGACATCAAAAGTACTAGGAGGAAGTTTAAGGAACTGTCGATCGAGCAATGGAACCTCTTAAGTGATCTGATTGCGGTCGGTATTGTTGGATCGGTTTGGTCGCTCGAAGAAGCTGTTTCGGGATTCGTGAGTTACCTGAAGTTTCAGTTTCAATCGAAGACTAAAACTTTACTTGCTAGCATTATTCTAGAGGCCCTGGTTACTGGAACCGGACTAGAACAGAGTGAGTGGATTGAGGCCTCTAAACGGCGGTGCGTATATTGCCAGCCCAAATTAATCAAAGAGGCTTGTAAGCGCGAATTTGATGCCGGAATGCTGGCAAAGATGCCTTCCCAAGATACGATCCAAAGCATCTTAAAAATACTGGGATTCCGGCCCGCAAAAACTGAGCGAGGATATCTTTATCAGTACGTAGGAGAGGGTGGGTGAAACCAGAAATACACGCGAGATTACCGATCGAACACTATAAGCAGTTCCAGGAGATAGCAATAGAGAAATCTATTTCTTTATCTGATGTGGTTCGTGACGCAATTAATAGC
>JBOFTL010001305.1:0-11794 GCA_051652045.1 Microcoleus sp.
ACAATTATCAACGATCGACTCTGAATCGATCGCGAGCGGGGATGCTCGCACTACAATTATCAATCGATCGCGAGCGGGGATGCTCGCACTACAACTCTCAACTGTCAACTCTCAACTAATTAATTACCACTCCGGTTTATTTGCTATCAAAACACTAGCTGTTTGACTGTTTACAGGAGGCGAAAAAAAGTAACCCTGTCCGTATTCGCATTGAAAAGTTCTAAGTAAATTAAGCTGTTCGCTCGTTTCTATTCCTTCAGCAATGACATTCATTCCTAAATGACTCGCTAAAATTAAAATAGTTTGCACCACCGCTTCATTTCCGGCATCTTCAGCCATGCGACTGACAAAATCCCGATCGATTTTCAAAGCATCAGTGGGAAAAGTATGCAGCCGACTCAAAGAAGAATAGCCAGTACCAAAATCGTCGATATATAATTGAATCTCTAATTTGCTCAAATCACCGAGAACAGTGGCTGCTAAATCGGCATTTTCCATGATGATGCTTTCAGTGATTTCTAACTTTAAACTCCGGGGATTAAGCTGAGTTTCTTGCAGGATTTCGCGAATTTGTTCGATTAAATTAGGCTGTTTAAATTGTTGGTTGGAAATGTTGACGCTGACATTTAAAGGCGGATTTGCCGGGAATTTCTGATGCCATTCGCGCATTTGGGAACAAGCCGATCGCATCATCCACCAGCTAATAGGTACGATCGACCGCGTTTCTTCGGCTACTGAAAGAAACTCGATCGGAGTTACCAATCCCCGCTGCGGGTGCTGCCAGCGCAACAGCGCTTCAAAACCGCAAATTTTACCGCTAGTTAAAGATACGATCGGCTGGTAATAAAGCTGAAATTCCTGACGTTCGAGAGCGCGCCGCAAATCATTTTCCATTTGCAAAAGAGCCACGGCGCGAGTGTGCATACTCAAGTCAAAAACTTCGTGGCGGGCCTTTCCCATTGCCTTAGCGTGATACATGGCAGCATCAGCATCTCGCAGCAATTCTTCAGGTCGATCGTACAAAGTTCGCAGCGGCAGTTCCGGCAAAGATGGGACAGATAACAGAGAGTTTTCGCCCGCTGGATCGTCACCCGGTGCGATCGTCCAGTCCTCACTTTCGCTATTTTCCAGCGGCAAACCCGAACAAACAATGCCGATGCTAGCACTCGTAAACACACGATATTTATTGAGGAAAAAAGGCTCTGCCAGTGCAGATTGAACTCGTTCGGCAATATGAGTGGCATCCTCCGCAGTTTTGATATTTTCTAACAAAATAGCAAACTCGTCACCGCCGAGACGAGCAACAGTATCTCCGGCACGCAAACAGGTTTCCAGCCGCTGCGCGATCGCGATCAGCAAGCGATCGCCCACTAAATGCCCCAAACTATCATTGACTACCTTAAAGCGGTCTAAATCGATAAACAGCACCGCAAAAAACACGTCCGGTAAGCGTTTGGAAAGGCCGATCGCGTGTTTCAAGCGATCCATAAACAAAGCGCGATTCGGCAAACCCGTCAGCGTGTCGTGCAAAGCATCGTGCACCAACTTTTCCTCTGCGATTTTGCGCGCGGTAATATCTTCCACAGTACCTTCATAGAAAAGCAAATTGCCCGCAGCATCGCGCACGGCCCTGCCGTTTTCCGAAATCCAGATCTTCGTACCGTCAGCGCGGTAAACTTGAGACTCAAACTCAGATACCGAACCGTTTTCCTCGATCGCGCCCACGAACTCAGTCCGGCGGTTGGGATCGACGTAGAGTTGTTCTGCAATATTAGTAATTTGCGCGATCGTTTCGGCGGGCGATGCGTAGCCGTAAATGCGGGCCAAAGCGGGGTTAGCGCTGAGATAGCGCCCGTCGGCGGTAGTTTGAAATATACCCTCGATCGCGTTTTCAAAGATGCTGCGATACTTGGCTTCGGCTTGTTTGATGGCTTCTTCTGACTGCTTGCGATCGCTGATATCTGTTAGAGTGCCGAGATAGCCTACAACTTCACCACTGCCGGCAATTTCTGGTACCGCTTGCGAAAACACCCAAGTAGTGCGATCGTCCTTGCAAAAACGGTACTCTGATTTAAAAGGCCACTTATGGCTGACAGCCTCGTACCACTGGTTTAAAACGCGATCTCGGTCTTCGGGATGCAAATTTTGCGTCCAACCTCCGCCCAAAGCTTCTGTCAGACTCAGCCCCGCCATCTCCAAAAATTGCTCGTTGAGGTAGACGCAATCCCCCGCTGCATCGGTGCGGAAAATCCCGACGGGCAGAATTTTTGCCAAAGTGTAATATCGGTACTCGCTTTCTAGCAGGGCACTGGCCGCTACTTTCGTCTCGGTGATGTCAAACATCGCACCTTGGAGCACGACGGATTTGGTGGCTGCATCGCGAACTGCGATCGCGCGATCGCGGAACCACACGATTTTGCCGCTGCGGGCGATCGCGCGGTATTCTGACACTAGCGGTAGATCCCAGGGAATGTCTCCAAGTAAGGTGAATTTTTCGGCGGCTGTTTCGACAGTAATGCGATCGCGATCTTCGGGGTGAACGAGTTTAAACCACAACTGCGGATCTGCTTTCCATTCAGCCACAGAATAACCCAATAAAGTCTCAATTTGGGGACTGATATAAAGTTTGATACTGCCGCTGTTGAGAGGGGAAATGTAGGTAACGGATGGCGTTTGTTCGACAAGGGCGCAATATTTTGCTTCTACAGTAAACAGCGCTGATTCTAGGCGCTGTCTTTCTAATTCGGCTGCAGAATGCGCGGCAAAAATATTGAGAATTAATTGAAATTTGGCCAACAATTCTTGCGGCAGAGGTCGATCGTGGAAAATGCAAATCGTGCCTAAAGGTTCGCCGTAAGAATTTACCAGCAAAGTTCCCAGAAAACTGCACGCGCCCGTACCTGTCAACCTGTTGTCTGCAGGAAAAGTTGCTTGCAGGTTGTCGGGACAGCAGTAGCTTCCCCGATCGAAAACCATTGCTTCTGGCGTATTTACAGTATCGCACTCAAAATCGGGTGCGGGTTGCCAGTCAGTCCAACAACCGATAACTTGGAGTTTGCTAGGAATTAGGTTGGTGCGATCGCTCGATTTTACAGCTTTAGATGCGATCGCCGATCGAACTTTGAGCGCTGAAGCTAAATGGCGCACGATCCCTGCAAAAAATTCCTCTCCGGTGGTTGAGTCGATACTCGCTAAAATATCGCCGAGTACCCCTTCATCTAATCCCGGTGCACCGCTGATTGTCAGATTGCTGGCACTCTCAGGACGCGAATCCGTTACGCTAACAGTACCCGCCACTTGGGGATTTAGGGTTGGGCCGATTGCTACCGGAGGATTGCTAGCCTCTAATCGATCGCTGTTTGGCGGCGTTTCGAGGGCTGCAATACCTGCAACATCACTGGTGGAGGATTTTACTTGTTGTTTGAGATAAAGTGCGATCGCGATCGCTAAAGTTGCCGATAAGCCGAGAATGCCTGCAGCAATCTCAAAGTAGAAAAATAGGTCTAGCTCGAACATCGATAATATCACCGCTAGATTAACGTAATATTGTAAAACTTTCTTCCGTCGCAGATTAGCAACCTATGCAAGGTAAAATCGCAGATAAAGCCGACAGGAGAGTTAACACCGCAATGAAAGCGATCGCTCATTTAACGCCGGGAAATCCGGAAGTCCTGAAACTGCAAGATATCCCAGCCCCTACTATACAAAAAGAAACTGAAGTTTTGGTGCGCTTGCGCGCCGCTGGAGTGAACCCGATCGATACTAAACTGCGATCGCGCGGTACATTCTATCCGGATCGCACCCCTCACGTTTTGGGCTGCGACGGCGCGGGGACGATCGAGGCTGTAGGCGTTGGCGTGCAAGGTTTTCAAGTTGGTGATGAGGTATTTTTCTGCAACGGCGGTTTGGGGGGACCCAACGGTACTTATGCTGAGTTAGCGGTGGTTGATGAGAGATTTATCGCCAAAAAACCGACTTCCTTAAGTTTTGCTGAAGCTGCGGCCGCACCCTTAGTATTAATTACAGCATGGGAATCGCTGTACGATCGGGGGCGATTGCAAGCCGGTCAAACAGTGTTAATCCAAGCTGGTGCTGGCGGCGTCGGTCACGTTGCGATACAGTTGGCGAAGTTGCAGGGTGCGGAAGTTTGCACTACTGTGAGTTCCCCAGCAAAAGCTGAATTCGTGCGGCAGTTGGGGGCCGATGAGGTTATTTTTTACAAAAATACCGATGTTGCTGCTGAAGTTTTAGCTTGGACTGACGGAGAAGGAGTTGACATTGGTTTTGATACAGTTGGCGGCGAAACTTTTTACAAAACCATTCCTGCTGTCAAGATGTATGGCGATTTAGTAACAATTTTGGAACCCGATCCGGCGTTAGGAAATTTAAAAACAGCGAGGACGAGAAATCTGCGGATTAGTTTGGAATTGATGCTAACACCGATGCTGCAAAATTTGGTGGAGGAACAGCAACAGCAAGCCAAGATTTTGCAGCAGTGCGCTCGAATGTGCGATCGCAATTCGCTGAAAATTCACGTCAGCCAAACTTTTCCCCTCGAACAAGCTGCCGCCGCTCACGAATTGTTAGAAACGGGTTCGGTAACTGGTAAAATTGTGTTGCTAATTTCTTAAATAGTTGATAGTTGATAGTTGTAGTGCGAGCGTCCCCGCTCGCGATCGATATGTAGCAATTCTATATGTAGGGTGCGCACTGCGCACCTTACGGTCGATCGAACGTAATTGACAACAAAACTTACGCAAGCATTCTATATGTATCGCACTGCGCACCTTACGGTCGATCGAACGTAATTGACAACAAAACTTACGCAAGCATTCTATATGTATCGCACTGCGCACCTTACGGTCGATCGAATGCCCTAAAATCAGTTCTTATACCAATTTTAAAAAAGAATGCAACAGTATTCTTGTCCCCCCCCTTTGCAAGGGGGGGTTAGGGGGGGTCAAAGAGTATTGCATGATTTTAGAGAAATGGTATTAGTACAAACTTAAATCCACAACAAATCTCCAATCTCAAAATCATCAATCTAAAATCTAAAATCCAAAATCTAAAATCGTTATGCCTTATACAATACTTGCCTGCGACGGTGGCGGAGTGCGCGGACTAATTTCAGCAGTTATCTTAGAAAGACTCGAACAAAAACTCCGACAAAAATATCCCAACAGACAACTGAGAGATTATTTCGATTTAATTGCCGGATCTTCAGCAGGAAGCCTGACAGCTTGTGCCGTAGCTAAGGGAATCAGTGCCAGCCAAATTAAAAAACTTTATCTTGAAAGGGGCATTGAAATCTTCCCGCCCTTCAACAATGTATTTAAGAGTTTTGTCAACCGCCTAGTCGGAGGTTTTTCCACTCAGCCAATTTACGACGGTATCGGTTTAAGACAAGTTTTGCAAACAGTATTCGGACACGCAGATATCAATCTCGATACCCTCCCAAAACCCCTAAAACCAGAGAATATACCATCCAGATTTTTATTATTTCAAGACTTGCCCAAACCAGTTTTAATCACCAGTTACGACACTTATAACCGCCAAGCAGTTGTTTTCAAGAATACCAAAGTTGCCCACGAAAAAATTCCGGTTTGGGAAATTTGTCGATCGTCCGCAGCAGTACCGGTAGCCTTTCCCGCCCACATTATGACTCACCCAGATTTCTTGCAAAATTGGCAGGAAGAAGGCTATCAAATCCCCGCGACGAGAACTATTAGAGGCATTCCCTTAGTCGATGGAGGTTTTGTTGCCAACAATCCGTCATTGTGCGCGATATCGGAACGTTTGAGGTGGAATCGCAATCCGCCGACTAATCCGAAATGGCGGCAAAATCCTGCTAATCGGTGGCAGGATACAGTGGAGTTAAAAGATATTGTAGTAGCCTCGATCGGCACGGGTCAAAGTGTCAAACAAATCGGCATTGTTGAGGCGCAAACTTGGGGTGCGGGAGAATGGATCAATCCTTTAGATGGAATTCCGCTGCTTGATGTGTTTTCTGACGGTTCTTCGGATGGGATTATTTATACGATAAATCAATTGATGATGGCGGAGAAATTCGTGCGATTTCAGCCAATTTTGTCTAAGAATTATCAGGCTTTTAATGCGAATCAAAAATTGCTGGTGGAAATGCAGCAGGAAATAGAGCGATCGTTTTTGATGAATAAGCAGGAGGATGAAAAGTTAAATAAGTTGGCAGCAATTCTTTTGGCTCGGTTTCTTTAGAATTAAGCGGTAAGGTGCGCACTGCGCACCCTACATCTACATTCAGGGTTCCGATCTTTATGAACCAGTCGGTGCAGGCCGATTTTGTTTGACCAGAGGCGGTTTCAACCGCTAAAAGTTTCAGTCGCGTTATAATAGGCAAAATTAAAGTCGATCGAACAAAAAGCAATGGTAGATCCAGTCAGTGCGGGCTTGGTGTGGTTGCTAGTTCAACCCATTTTGACAGAATTGGGTAAAGCAGCTTTAGACGACTACGTTAAAGACTTTTTTAAAGGCTGCATTAAAGATGTTGAAGGACTCGCTAAGAAGCCATTTGCTAAAAATGCCGTTCGCGATGCCCTGAAAAATTTTATTATATTATTCGAGCAGGAATTGCAGCGATCGCACTTAGATAAAACACAAATCGAACAATACCTGCCACCTTTAAAACAATTTGTAAAACAATCTGCGGTACGGGAAGTTTTGGGCAGTGCGTTTTCAGCAAATTGTCGGGTTTTAAATACTGCTATCTTAGCTGAGTCTTGGCAAAATTTGACCGTACAGCATCCGGTACGACGGCATTTGCCCACGTTTACTAAGATTGTACCAGCTAATCTGTTTAAAGAGCGATCGAATTCTTTGCTTCCCGATGCATTTAATTGGGAACAAGTGGCAGATAAATATTTGAAAAGTGCTAAATTAATTATAGAGCAAAATGCAGAACTGCGAGAAATCCTCAACAGCCAGAAACTCGATCGCATCGATCGAAATATCGAAGCAATTGCTCCGATTCCAACTGATTTTAACTTAGAAATTTATCAAGAAGCACTGCGAGAACAATATGAATGTTTGGATTTAGGTAATTTAGATACTCGATCGGGAGAGTACGAACGGCAACTGACTGTTAAAGAAATATTCATCCCACAAAATGCGCGATACTGTCAGGAATATTTGCCGAAAGATTATGAATTGCCCAAAGAGATTCAAAACCGATTGCGGGAACGGGGAGAAATCGCCGCCGAAGTTAGTACCGAAGATTTGGAACGCTATCAAAAAGCTTACACTCAACAGCAAACTCGCTCTATTTTAGAAATCATTGACGATTCCAACTACCGTTATTTAGTAATTCTCGGCGATCCGGGTTCCGGCAAATCAACTCTGTTAAAATATCTGGCGCTTCAGTGGGCGAAATTGCCTCCAAATCAGTTGTCGTCGCAACCGATTCACTTACTAATTGAATTGCGCAAGTACAACCGCAGCAAAGATGAAAAAGAGTGCGGTAATTTCCTAGAATTTATCGATCGAGGTTCGAGTTGGATCGGTCATTTAAACAAATCTATCCTGCACGAATGGCTGCAAGCCGGCCGGGCTGTCGTTATGTTTGACGGGTTAGATGAAGTGTTTGAGGTGCAAAAACGCAACCGGATTGTTGACCAAATTCATGCTTTTACTCAAACCTACCCTGCAGTAAAAGTTCTTGTGACTTCTCGCGTTATCGGCTACCAGCAGCAGCGGCTGAAAAATGCCGAATTCCATCACTTCATGTTGCAAGATTTTGAACCGGAACAGATTCAAGAATTTATTCAGAAGTGGCACGATTTGACCTTTACAGATCGTTTGAAAAAAGCGGCAATTTTTGAACGGTTGCAGCAAGCAATTGCGGAATCGAGAGCGATTCGCGAGTTGGCAGGAAATCCGCTGTTGCTGACAATGATGTCAATTCTGAATCGCAATCAAGAGTTACCGCGCTTTCGAGCTAAACTCTACGAAGAAGCTGCAAAAGTGCTGCTGCATAAATGGGATTTTGAGGTTAAGGAAAAGTTAGGTCACGAGAAAATTGACCCTTACATCATCGATGAAGAAGTGAAACAAAGTATCTGCGGGCGCATTGCCTACAAAATGCAGTCCAGCGGCAAAGGATTGGCAGGAAATATTATTAATCGCGAGGATTTGCGGCAGACTATAACTGATTCATTGAGCGGATTGATGGGAAATGAAGCAACTGCTTGTGCTAAGTTGATGGTCGATCAATTGCGGGAGCGCAATTTTATTTTGTGTTTCTTGGGTGGCTACAATGAGGATTATTATGCTTTTGTCCACCGCACGTTTTTGGAATATTTTTGTGCTTGGGAGTTCGTGCGGCAATTTGAGAAGCAAAAAACTCTCGATTTAGCTGGTTTGATTAAAGTTTATCGGGAACATTGGCGGGATGAATCTTGGCATGAAGTGTTGCGTTTAATTGCGGGAATGCTGGATGCTAGATTTACAAATGACATCCTAGAATATTTAATTGATGAACATGGGGAAGTGGAAAAGTTTAGCAATGTGTTTTTGGCGGCGGAGTGTGTTTCTGAAGTTAAGAAGAGAAATCAGATTGCTGGTGTTGCTGGTAAGGTGCGCGATCGAGTTCAAGAGTTAACTAAATATGGAAGTATCTATTCTGATAGATCTGAAGAATATCGCAACCTAGTTTATGAAATTCACAGAAAAGCAGTTGTAGCAGTTGCAGCAACTTGGAAAGATGACTCTGAAACCTTACCTTGGCTCAAAGAAAGCGCTCGATCTGACGATAATTCGTCTGTGCGAGAAACATCAGTACAAAAATTAGCACGGGGGTGGAAAGATGACCCAGAAATCTTATCTATCCTCAAAGAACGTGTTCGATCGGACGGTCATTCGGATGTGCGAAAAGCAGCAGTACAAGAAATAGCACGGGGGTGGAAAGATGACCCAGAAACCTTACCTATCCTCAAAGAACGCGCTCGATCAGACAATAACTTTTTTGTGCGAATAGCAGCAGTTCAAGAATTAGCACGGGGATGGAAAGATGACAAGGAAACCTTACCTTGGTTCAAAGAACGCGCTCGATCTGACTATGATTGGTTTATGCGAGAAGCGGCAGTTCAAGAATTAGCACGGGGGTGGAAAGATGACTCAGAAACTTTACCTATCCTCAAAGAATCGGCTCGATCAGACGATAGTTCGTCTGTGCGAAGAGTAGCAGTTCAAGAATTAGCACGGGGGTGGAAAGATGACCCAGAAACCTTGCCTTGGCTCAAAGAACGCGCTCGATCAAACGATAATTGGGATGTGCAAATAGCAGCAGTTCAAGAATTAGCACGGGGATGGAAAGACGACCCAAAAACCTTGCCTTGGCTCAAAGAATGTGCTCGATCAGACGATAATTGGAATGTGCGAAGAGCAGCAGTTCAAGAATTAGCACGGGGGTGGAAAGATGACCCGGAAATCTTACTTTTACTCCAAGAACGCGCTCGATCGGACGATAATTGGGATGTGCGAGAAGCAGCAGTTCAAGAATTAGCACGGGGGTGGAAAGATGACCTATAAACCTTAGTAATTCTACGCGATCGCGCCCAGAACGATCGCGACCAAAAACTCCGCGAATTTGCCCAACAGAAATTAGCAGAATTAGAAGATCAATGAGCGATCGCTTTTAGGGGCGATCTGTTTTTTTTCCTTAACATCAACCTCATTAACCTGTAAACTTTCATTCCGACGCCAAAACTCATACAGTCGGTTTTCAACCGACTTTCGCTATGAGACGGGGAATTGATTCCCCGGCGGGTTATTGGGTAATGCGAAGACTTTTGAATGCGAAAGATTGTGGGTAAGTCCGAGGGTCCAACCGGGGTTAAAAACCCCTGTCTCATAGCGAAAGTCCTCTCAAAGAGGACTGGGAGTAATGATAATTTATACCAAATCAGGGTTAGCCATCCCCTTTATAAATCCTTCGTCATTAACAGAATCTTTGCGTTGGCGGAGCCTGTCCGTAGGACTTATGCTTCGCTGTCGCTCGCAATGACAATAACGGGGGTAGTAAACCCGGACTTGGTATTACTCCTTTTCTTCGGGTGAGAAGGGAATAAGTGCGATCGACTTGTGATTATTAATAATTTTGCTTAATTTGAACGACTTCGATCGATCTCCAAAATAGTTGTAGCGATCGCTCTTAGGGGCAATCTGGATGTTTTCCTTATCTGTTATTCTTGAAGTCGGCGCAGGCCGACTTTGTTCGTGTAGACGCGGTTTCAACCGCCGATTCTTTATAAGAACGGAAATTATTGCGCTCGATCGACATTTTTGGCAAGAAAATTCTCGGCAATTTCTATCCCCGAGAATTTCCATCGATCGCCCGCAATTTGGAATTACAATTAAGTCGTATACTCCGCGTTAATCTTCACGTAGTCGTAACTCAAATCGCACCCCCAAGCCTTAGCAAAACCCCCACCATTTCCCACACTAACCTGAATTAAAACAGTATCTTCCTGCAAATATTCGCCCGCCGCCGCCGCTTTCATATAATTACTCGCAGCAGCCCGATCGAACTCTTTCGGTTGGCCGTTTTCCATCATCAAAAAATTTCCCAATTGAATCCGCAAATTCTCCTGTTCAAACGACACGCCCGCACGCCCCGCCGCCGCCGCAATTCTTCCCCAATTCGGATCGCGTCCGAAAATAGCTGATTTTACTAAAGAAGAACCGACAATTGTTTTGGCAATTTTACTTGCGGAAACTTCATCCGCCGCGCCGCTAACTTGCACTTCTACCAAACAAGTTGCACCTTCACCATCGCGGGCGATCGCTTTTGCTAAATGCACGCAAACTTCTGTCAGCATCGCCTCTAATTTTTCCGCATCCGCGCCCATTTCGGTAATTGCTGGAGTGCGAGATTGACCGTTGGCTAAAGCAATCAGCGAATCGTTGGTACTGGTATCTCCATCAACAGTAATTTGATTGAAACTTCTGTCCGCCGCGCGACTCAACATTTCTTGCCACAAATGCGATGAAACTGCTGCATCGCAAGTGACAAATGCTAGCATTGTTGCCATATTGGGATGAATCATTCCCGAACCTTTGCAAATGCCGCCGATGCGCACGGGTCGATCGCCAAACATAGTTTCAAGGGCGATCGTTTTCGGTACTAAATCGGTGGTGCAAATCGCTTTAGCAGCAGCATCGGAACCATCTTGAGTCGCTTTTGCTACTAATTCAGGAATTGCTGCTTTGAGGGGTTCCATTTTGATTCTTTGTCCGATTACCCCGGTAGAAGCTAACAGAATCGATTCGGGAGGAACATTTAGTTGTTCGCCCAATAATTGAGCGCATTCGATCGCATCCGCCCAACCTTGTTCGCCCGTCGCGGCATTTGCTTGTCCCGCATTGCACAAAATTGCTTTAGCACTGGGTTTTGCTTCCAAACACTGGCGGCAGTAATCCACGCAAGCGGCCCGGACAGTCGAAGTAGTGAAAACTCCAGCCGCGATCGCGTCTACCTCTGACAAAATGATACTCAAATCCGGCGCTCCCGAAGGCTTCAAGCCCGCTGTCATTCCCCAGGCCCGATATCCTTTCGGTGCCGTCACCCCGCCGCTAATTACTTGCCAGTCTGCCATGACCCTCTCCCTAGTCTCCTTTAATTGGCTGAAAGGGGATTATACCATTTTAGATTTTAGATTTTGGATTTTAGATTTTAGATTGAAGATTGGAGATTTCAGATTGACGATTGACGATTGAAGATAGGAGATTGGGGATTATACCATTTTAGATTTTGGATTTTAGA
>JBOFTL010001306.1:0-2618 GCA_051652045.1 Microcoleus sp.
GAATTTTCAGGAAAGGCGTTTGTTCTAGAGAATCGCCATCTAACAATCCTAAATCTCTCAAAGCTTGTTGCCTTTCCGACAATTTTTGAGCAATTTGGTCTGCTAAATTCGGCTGTTCTACTAAAAGTTTCTGCAAGTCGTGGTGTTCCACTACAAAGATAATTGAATCTTCCATAGTCCGAACAGTTGCGGTTCTGGGAGCTCCCAACAGCAAAGATATTTCTCCAAAAAATTCGCCTTCGTGCAGTGTAGCAATATATCGATCGGCTTTTTCAGAAAGAACTTCCACAGCACCGGAAAGAATAATATAAAAAGAATCACCAGGGTCATTTTCTTTACATATAATGTGTCCCGTCGGAAACAGTTGTCTGTAGCCGTATTCGATTAATTGCCGCAGTTCTAAATCGGTACACTGTTCAAAATAAGCTACCCGCCGCAACAAATCCCGCAACGTCCAGTTATTAGGCGATTTTGGTGCTGACTTTTTCGCATCAGAAATAGTGTTGTTCGTGCTGTTCGACTTAGGTTCTGCTGAGTGTTTAGCGTGCTGCGGAAAGACTTTGCCACTGGAAATATCGGTATCTTTGCTTGGCTGCAATACTTTAGTTATATCTTGTGGATTTCGCAGCCACAAATCTCGCTGGGGAAATGGAATTTCGATACTGCGGTGGCGCAATTCGTACTCTATTGAAAAATTAACGGCACTTTTAATTGCATCGCTGTCTTGAGGCCGATCGATCCATACTAAAAGTTCAAAATTTAAAGCGTTGTCTCCAAATCCGCGAAACCATACTTTCGGAGAAGGGTGAGACAAAACGTTCGGTTCCATTCTCGCGGCAACTAACAGTGCTTCTGTAACTATTGTCGGATCTGTTCCGTAAGCAACACCAACGGGAATGCGGAGGCGGCTTTTCGGATCGCGGTAGCTCCAGTTAATAATGTTAGTTTCAACAAACCGAATGTTTGGTATAATTACAAACAAGCCGTCAATGGTTTTAATAATTGTGGAGCGAATGGAAATATTTTCTACCGTTCCTAACAAACTGTCGATCTCAATAAAGTCTCCGACTCTAATTTGCTGCTCGAAGAGCATGGTGATGCCGCTGATAAAGTTGCTGGCTAGATTTTGCAATCCGAAGCCGAAACCGATACCGACAACACCGGCTAAGACTGTTAGAGAAGTAAGGTTGATTCCGGCACCTTGCAACAGGAAGATGCAGCCAAAAGTTGCTAAAATATAGCTAATTATGGTCGATATTGCTTCTCGGCTACCTCGATCGAGCCCCATCCGAACGAGCAGGCTGCGTTTGATACCTTCACTCAGGATGCGGGAGATGATGAAGGTTAATATACCTAATAAAATTAGTTTGACGATCGCGCTTATGGAAAGATGAGTGTCCCCGATATAAAGTACCGGGTTTGTCAACACAGCAGACAAATTGTCAAAGAATCGATCGGCCCCTGATGTAATCCAATTCATTAATATTTGGTAATAGGTAATTGGTGATTGGTAATTGGTTGTTGGTAATTTTCTAGAATCTATTGCCCTAGGGATCTCACTTCGATCTGAGAGTTCGATCGATCCCGGTATACTGCCAATAGGTGGAAATTTGAGAGAAATTCATGCGCAGGACTCTCAAAGAATTTGAAAATTCCAGCAAAAATTAGTTTATCCTTGGTAAAGTAAGTCCTTTACAGAACTTAACAAGCTTACCTTACTTGATTTTTATGCAGTGCATCATCAACCGTCGGGCGCAGTTTTCGGCGAGTCATCGGTACTGGCTGCCGGAGTTAAGCGAAGCCGAGAACTTTCAGCGCTTTGGCTCCACTGCCCGCGCACCGGGACACGGACACAATTACGTCCTTTACGTTTCGATGGTAGGGGAACTTGACGAGTACGGCATGGTTCTCAACCTGTCTGATGTCAAACACGTCATCAAGCGGGAAGTTACCGACTCTCTTGATTTTTCCTATCTCAACGAAGCGTGGCCGGAATTTGAGCATACCCTGCCAACTACGGAAAACATAGCACGGCAAATTTGGCTGCGGCTAGCCCCCCATTTGCCTTTGACCAAAATTCAATTGTTTGAACATCCAGAACTTTGGGCAGAATATTTAGGAAACGGAATGGAAGCTTATCTTACTCTCAGCACTCATTTTAGCGCCGCCCACCGGTTGGCTCGTCACGATTTGAGTTTTGCAGAAAACTCGGAGATTTACGGCAAGTGCGCGCGCCCTCACGGCCACGGTCACAATTATCATTTAGAGGTGACTGTTAAGGGGGAAATTGATGCGCGGACTGGCATGATTATCGATCTGGGGGCTTTGCAAAAGGTTGTTGACGATCTTGTTGTCGAGCCTTTGGATCACACTTTTTTAAATAAGGATATTGCTTATTTTGAAAAGGTGGTGCCGACGGCGGAGAATATTGCGGTTTATATCGGGCAATTGCTGCGCTCGCCCGTGCAGGAATTGGGAGCACAATTGCACAAAATTAAGCTGTTTGAAAGCCCGAATAATTCTTGCGAAGTCTACGGTGCAGATCTAGATGCAGCAGCAAATTTCAGTCAGCAGCGAGAGGCTGTTTTGACTGGGGTTTAAGCGGAATTTATATGATG
>JBOFTL010001307.1:0-3281 GCA_051652045.1 Microcoleus sp.
CAAACCACCGCAATCCTCGCTGCGGGTGAGGGATGCGGAACTCGGTGTCGATTGGGGTGCGGTTTTGAATCGCGAGGCGGATTTCTCGATCGACTCGTTTTCGATCTGCAGGCGCGATCGATGCCAGCCAGTTGTCGTAAGATGCTTGTACCGACGGATCGATCCCGCACAGCGCGCAGTATTCCTCAGACCACCAAAACCTATCCGCTGTTAGAGCCCAATCCCACAAACCAGCGCCGGCAAATTGCTGGGCGATTTTGATGCGTTCCTCGCTTTGACGCAAACTAGCTTCCATGCGCCGGCAGTCAGTAATCTCGTGGGCCGCTATATTGATGCCAATAATTTCGCCCGCAGCATCTTTGTGCGGATACCAATTTTCCCTCCAGGTACGGCGGACTCCCGGCTGGGAAGCTGTTTCACCGCTGATTTCGAGGTTGAATATCGGTTCGCCAGTTTCGAGAATTCGGCGTAACAGCGGTTCAGCTTCGCCTGCTAAGTCGGGTAAAAGTTCGCGCACGCTGCGCCCGATGTGTTCCTCTACGGAAAAACCGTTGATTTCTGCTAGCAGCAGGTTGATCCGCACGAAGCGCAAATCCCGATCGAGCACTGCTAAACCGATGGGGGCTGTTTCGTAGATCGATTTAAGTTCCGATAACTGTTGGCGGACTGTTTCTTGGGTAACTTCTTCTAATGGTGGAGTTGTGGTAATTTTCGGTACAGCAACATTTCCATTTGGTTCTGGCGCACAGTTTTTTTCGGTCGATCGATCTGGTTTGCTGTTAGAAAGGGTTGGATCGCTAACAAGCCAAAAAGTGGTAACGACTGCATAGGGAATTGATTCGTTCGATCGAAATAAGGGCTGGGAATTCAGATGCAACCAAATTAATTCTCCGTTGGGTCGATAAAATCCCATTACCTCATTCAAGCAAGGTTGTCCCGTTTGCAGCGCTACCATTGCCGGGTGCATTTCGCCGGGAAAATCGGAACCGCCTGCACGCACGGTTTGCCACGGGCAGTTAATGGAATTTTTGCCGCACAGTTGTGTTGCCGTCAATCCCAATAGTTCTTCGGCGCGGGGATTGCAGGCTTCAATTCTGCCGTCTGCCAATTGCAAAACCATTCCTGCACCTGCAGGCATTGCGGGTTCGCGATTCGAGGGCGATCGATTAGCAGCCCTTGAAACAGATGTTTCTGCTGTTGGTTCCGATTCAGTTTTGCCTGAGTTCTGCATTGATTTCGATCGGCGATCGGAGGATTTCTAGTTATTAATTTAGAAAGAGCGTTAAATGGGCAATTAATGTAAATATCATTTAATAAGTATAATACTTCTACTTGGGATAGTCAAAGATCGACACAGGATTTAGCTATCTACTGATGTGTTAAGCAATACCCGTAGCATACCCAACGATCGGGGGAACGCAGGTTTGATTCGCCCTCTCGATCTACTACCAGACATCCTCGATCGAGTTGCTGGCAATATCGATCTGTTAATTCTGGGTTTTTAATGCTGCGATCGCTTTATTTTTTGATATTACCGAAAAATTGGGTTTAAAGCCCCCTCCTCAAAGGACGTTGAGTGTCAACAGTCTGTAGCTTGCCGACTGTATGGCAGACTGGAAGATGCTAGCACGACCGTATTTTAGGACTTACGCATTGATGTCATAGAGGAGTGTGCGAAGTAATCGCAACCCTCGATTATTCAGTGATGTTGCATAAGTCCTGTATTTTTCTGGTGAAAATACTCCCTAGTGTTGATATAGTAGGGAGCGGTGCAAGTAAGTATCCAGAGTCAACCACCCACCACTAATCGGAGTACCGACAAGCGTGGGGGCTTGAAAGAGCCTAGTTGACCAGTCTAAGTGTATAAAATCACTACGTTTAAGGCAAGAGTTAAAGACCTACCAGAGAATGCGTAGCTAGTTCTCTGCTCTAGAACTTAAAAGTTAAACAGGTTTCAGGGTTAAACCAGTGCTTTTGAGACAGTTACCGACCTTAAACATTGACGAAGCTAACATTACCCGAAAGGAGGCACATCATGTGCAAAGTCTTTGTAATTGACACCAACAAAAGACCATTAAACCCAATTCATTCAGCACGAGCCAGACAACTATTAACAAATGGGAAAGCAGCAGTATTTAGACGCTTTCCCTTCACAATTATCTTGAAAGAATCACGTCCCGAGGCTCCCGTATCACCACTCAGGTTGAAAATTGACCCTGGTGCAAAAACAACAGGAATCGCATTAGTGAACGATGCTAATGGCGAGGTGGTATTTGCTGCCGAGTTGAAGCACAGAGGTTTTGCGATTAGAGATGCTCTAACATCGAGAAGACAACTAAGGCGTAGCAGAAGAAATCGCAAAACGAGATACCGTCAACCAAGATTCTTCAATAGAACTCGTCCGCAAGGATGGTTAGCACCCAGCTTACAAAGCCGAATTGAAAATATCAAAACTTGGGTGAAAAAGTTACGTAAACTTGCACCAATTGCAGCGCTCTCTCAAGAACTCGTACGCTTCGATTTGCAGTTAATGCGCAATCCAGATATCCAGGGTAAAGAATATCAACAAGGTACTTTAGCAGGTTATGAAACCAGAGAATACCTCTTAGAAAAATGGGGGAGACAATGCGCTTATTGTGGCGCTAAAGATCTTCCTTTCCAGATCGAACACATTCATCCGAGAGCGAAAGGTGGTAGTAATTCAATTACCAACTTAACCTTGAGTTGCGAAAAATGCAATATTCAGAAAGGAACTAAAGATCTTAAGGAGTTCCTCAAAAAAGACCCAGCTAAATTAGCAAAGATTTTGGCACAAGCACAAAGACCCTTGGCAGATGCAGCAGCAGTAAACACAACTAGATTTGCATTGTTAGAAGTTTTAAAAACTACAGGGCTGCCAGTAGAAACAGGTTCGGGAGGTTTAACCAAGTTCAATCGCAGCCAGCAAAAACTCGAAAAAACACACTGGCTCGATGCAGCTTGTGTGGGCAAGTCAACTCCAATTCTCAACATTAAAGGTATCAAACCTTTGTCGATCGTAGCTAACGGCCACGGTACCAGACAATCCTGCCGTACAGATAAATTCGGCTTCCCAAACCGTCATTGTTCCAGAACTAAATTTCACTTTGGTTTTCAGACGGGAGATCTTGTCAAGGCTGTGGTAACAACTGGTAAAAAAGTTGGTGAATATGTTGGTAGAATAGCTACTCGTGCATCGGGCAGTTTTAATATCTCAACCAAAAACGGATTGGTACAAGGCATTTCACACAGATTTTGTAAAC
>JBOFTL010001308.1:0-5586 GCA_051652045.1 Microcoleus sp.
GCGATCGACCCTGCTGCTGCTGCCGCCAACCCTCCTGCAATCAATCGATTTCGCTTCTGCTGTCGGGCCAATGCTTTCCGGCGCTGCAACTGAATTAAAGCTTCATCTAGCAACTCTGGAGGCAAGTTCAATTCCTGCAAAATTTCTTTGATTTCTGCGGAATCAAGCTGAGATTTTTGGAGGTTAGAAAGGCGTTCTACTTCAGCTACTATTTGCGTTAGTTGAGTTTGAGTCAGTCGAGTTTCCATATTTTGAGTATGATAATTTTTTTATTAGGGTGGCTTACTTACACCTTTCAATTAAAATTATAGAGCGAGCTGACTTGAGAGTCAATTCATAAATTCACAATCTTGAACTCATAAAAGTCATATTGTATGCTGCGTCACTATTGGCTATAAAGCTTGTTTGCTAACTTTCTTTCGATCGTCAATCGTAGATCGATAATATCCCCCTCGCTTCCCCCTCTTCAAGGGAGGTAAGTATCTGAGAATTTGAAAACACGCCCTGGTAGGTACAGCCTGGTAACGAGTAACCAGTAGTTAAGAAGTAATTGTCCGATCGCGCTTGGTACGGAATTCGTTTAGTGTAAAGATAGTAATATGTTATAATTTGTTTTTTCAAAAATAATCTACCAGAATTATAACAGAGATGAGCGAACTCGAAGCAGAAGAAAAACAGTCAGAAAATAAAATTTCTCAAGGTTTCACCTTTGAACAGCACAAACAGTTGGGACGATACATTAAACGACGCAGAAGTGAAGCACTAAACCTAAGTGTTGTATCTACTTGGTGCCACAACAAAAGCTCAACAGTTTGCACGCTTGCTGGCAATATGGAGAATATGCTGTCACTACTCCAGTTCCACTTACATAACATTGTTTGTAGTGAAACCCCAGCCAATAGCCTTCTTTTCAATAACGGCTACAATCCTGAAATTGACCCAGTAATATGCTATCACGGGCGAACTGAGTTCGCGGAGCGGTGGGGTAATGAATTTATCGCAGGGTTTAGAGAAAAATTTTATCAACAACAACCCTCAGAAGGGCTTTATACACCGCGCGATTTACCGAGACGGCGCAGGGGATTCCAGCCAAACGAACATCTCCATGTAGCTAAAATAATGCGCTTTCAGATCAGGCAATCTGCCATTGTCACGACGTTGATGTGGAATGCTTATGGCACCGATTCTCCAGCAACCAGGACTGCTTACAAATGGTGGAAAGAGGCAACTGACTTAACATCGACACTTGATAAACTCACGGGTAAAACTGGTATATATGACATAACATACCCACCCCTAGAAGAAGCCGATCGATTTAAGGTAGAAATTGCTGCATATCAAAAATTTGCTGAACCGTTGGTACTGCGCTTGGAAAAATTTCTCTTTCACAAAAAGACTGCGGTGATTGATTTCGGAAAAATTACTAACCCTACTCGAAACCAGGAACTCGGATGGGAGTGGCTAACAGCCAACTTCACTGAACTCTAGTAGAGGGAAGAAGGAAGAAGGAAGAGGGAAGAAGGAAGAAGGAAGAAAGAAGAAGGAAGAGGGAAGAAGGAAGAAGGAAGAAGGAAGAAGGAAGAAGTAATACCAATTTTAAAAAAGAATGCAACAGTATTCTTGTCCCCCCCTTTGCAAGGGGGGGTTAGGGGGGTCAAAGAGTGTTGCATAAGTCCTACGGACAGGCACGCGCCAACGCATAGACTATCGAGTTAAACGTAGGATTTATCGAGAGGATAGATAACCCATATTTAGCATTATTTCCACTCCCCTTGCAAAGTAAAAGCAGCCCAATAATAGGGCGAGATCCATTTTTCTTGCGACATTAATTCCAGTTGCGCCGCCCTCAACGCTGCCGCCGGCGCTAACTTTTCTTCCAGCATCTTTTGATAAAACTTTTGCATTAATACAGAAGTTCCTTCATCGTCCACATTCCACAAACTCACCGCCACCCGCTGCGCCCCCGCATACATAAAACCTCGCGTTAATCCCACCATTCCCTCGCCTTGAATGTTCTGCCCCAATCCGGTCTGACAAGCACTTAAAACCACTAAATTTGCTGCCAGTTTTAAGTTAAAAATATCATTAAGTCGCAAAAACCCATTGACAAGATTTCCCTTGTCATCCACCATCGACATCAAAATTCCTGACAGTTCGGGATTGTTGCTATTGGCGATGCCGTGGGTAGCAAAATGAACGATTTGATAGTTGACTAAATTGCCGTGGGTAGCATTAGCGCGGCTGGCCGCAAAATCAAATTGTTGAGTTCTAGTAACTGAAGGTACTAAACTTAATATTATGTCGGCTTCTTTGCGGGTAAAGGGCAGGCGTTTGGGTGGCCATGCTAGATTGGAAGCACGGAGCGATCGACTTAAACCGAGGTTATTTGATTGGAGTTTTTCGGTAGTTTCCGGGGTAAGTTTGCCTTTAAGTCTGTCATCATCGGGACTGAAAACCGGATCGGCTAAAATTGCTAAGGTTTGGTTCGGCTGTTTTCTGTCTGCGTAATTTTGCCGGAGAATGCCGAGAGTTGAAGCCGAAGGTAAGGTAATAATTTCATGCTGAACGATTAAGAAATTATTGGTATTTTGTCCTGCTATTTGGGGAAGTGTTAAAGCAGCAAAAGGAGTATAGTGCAGGATGCCATCGGGAACAATTAACAAGCGTTTGTTTCCTAATCGATCGGCGGCTGGCTGTAAAATTAATTGACTCAAATTCGAGCTAGCTTCGGCAACTTTATTGGGAAAATCTCTCAAAATATGGTTAGTTGTAGCGTCCAGGAAATCGCGGACTGCTGTTTCGATGTCAGCCTGTTTTGGCAATTCGTAGCTGGCGATCGCGGTTGATGTCACCACCCACAAATAACTGCGATCTTTGCCGAGGGAATACTGCAATAAAATTGTGTTGTCATCGAGAATCTGTTTCTGAATTTCTGGCAGCGTTAAAGGCTGGGGTTGCGTGAGGGAAGCATAGCGGGGACTTGTGCTGCGAATTTGAGTTTGGTTTTGCTGGTATTGTTGCAATAGTTCCCGGCGTTTTTTGTCAATCTCTTCAACTAAATCTGGATTAGGATTGGCGCTGCTGATTAATTCGATGTGGCGTTTTTCTGTGGCATCGAGTTGCTGTTGCAAGCTCTTTTCTTGTTGCAGTAAATCGGGGGAAATACCCTCGCGAATGTTGGCATTACTTTCAAGGAGGAGTTCGAGGAGGCTGCGGGCGCGAGAACGTTCGCTGGCTTCTAAGGCTTTGCGATCGTAACCGGATTGAGGATTATTTTTGTGCAGTTGCATTAACAGGTCGATGTAGAATTCGTAATAGTCCTGTACTGTGGAAAAGTATGAGGTACGAAGTTCTGGGCTGGCTATTTTGGTGCGGAGATTTTCGAGGATTTTGATAGAATCTTCAATATTTGTGAGGGCTTCGGCAAGATTTCCTCGATCGCGCTTGACATAAGCCATGTTGTAAAGGATGAGAGCTTCTGTGCTAGGGTCGCCAACTGCCCGACTCAGGGGAAGAGATTGATTGTAATAATCTAAAGCTTTTTGTTTCTCTCCCAAAGCTGTGTAAACAGCCCCAATGTTGTTGAGGGTGAGTGCTTCCTTCGAGCGATTGCCAACTGCCCGACTCAGAGGAAGAGATTGATTGTAATAGTCTAAAGCTTTCTGTTTCTCTCCAAGATCTTCGTAGATTCTACCAATGTTGTTGAGGACGATCGCTTCCGCTGAGCGATCGCCGACGGCTCGACTTAGGGGCAGAGATTGATTGTAATAGTTTAAAGCTTTTTGTTTCTCTCCCAAATTGTCGTAGACTAAACCAATGTTGTTGAGGGTGAGTGCTTCCTTTGAGCGATCGCCGATGGCTTGACTCAGGGCAAGAGATTGATGATAATAGTCTAAAGCTTTTTGTTTCTCTCCCAAAGCTGCGTAAACAGCCCCAATGTTGTTGAGAGTGAGTGCTTCCTTTGAACGATCGCCAACTGCCCGACTCAGAGGAAGAGATTGATTGTAATAGTCTAAAGCTTTCTGTTTCTCTCCAAGATCTTCGTAGATTCTACCAATGTTGTTGAGGGCGATCGCTTCCACTGAGCGATCGCCGACGGCTCGAGTTAAGGGAAGAGATTGATTGTAATATTCTAAAGCTTTTTGTTTCTCTCCCAAATTGTCGTAGACTAAGCCTATGTTGTTGAGGGTGACAGCTTCTACTGAGCGATCGCCGACGGCTCGGCTCAGGGGCAGAGATTGATTGTAATAGTTTAAAGCTTTTTGTTTCTCTCCCAAAGCTGCGTAAACAGCCCCAATATTGTTGAGGGTAAGTGCTTCCTTCGAGCGATCGCCGATGGCCCGACTCAGTGGAAGAGATTGATTGTAATAGTCTAAAGCTTTCTGTTTCTCTCCAAGATCTTCGTAGATTCTACCAATGTTGTTGAGAGAGATCGCTTCCACTGAGCGATCGCCGATAGCCCGACTCAGGGTAAGAGATTGATTGTAATAGTTTAAAGCTTTTTGTTTCTCTCCCAAATTGTCGTAGACTAAACCGATGTTATTGAGAGTGAGTGCTTCCACTGGGCGATTGCCGACGGCTCGACTTAGGGGCAGAGATTGATTGTAATATTCTAAAGCTTTTTGTTTCTCTCCCAAATTGTCGTAGGCTAAACCGATGTTGTTGAGGGTGACAGCTTCTACTGAGCGATCGCCGGCGGCTCGACTTAGGGGCAGAGATTGATTGTAATAGTCTAAAGCTTTTTGTTTCTCTCCCAAATTGTTGTAGGCTAAGCCTATGTTGTTGAGGGTGACAGCTTCTTTTGCTCGATTGCCCGCCGATCGATACAGCTTTAATGCTTCTTCATATTTAGCGATCGCACTTGTTAAAGCTTCCTTGGTTCCTTGTTCGTAAAGTTTTTTTGCTTCTGCAAATACTTTGTCGGCTGCCTCACTACTGTTAGTTTGTGCTGTTTGTGCGACTTCCTCAACGATCGCGGCTGCCGCGACTGGCTGACTTAAGTGAAGCGAAAGCGCGATCGACATTCCAGCTAAAATCCATTGAGTGCGATCGAACATAGCTACCCCTTTTGTATTTGCTTCTATCGTACTCTTTAGCCAGCTTAGTGTAAAGGTAGGAAGAAGTGAGGGCGATCGATTTTTTTACTGAATTGCTAAACTGAGTTAGTAGGCGCGATCGAATCATTTATATCATTATCACCAATTTTCATTTGCCCTCAACCGGATGTTGCCCGTAATAAGGCAAAGCTTCCCACCATCCGGGGCGGCTGCCTTTTTGCCACTCCAAATAAGCCAATTCCAACACGCTAGAAACCGACCCGCCCAACTCGCTTTCAACTTCAATTAACTGATAAGAATCTCCCCAATTTTCTAACTTTTCCTGCCAAGCTTCCGGCGACATCACCGTATCGGGCAACAACTCAATTAAACCCGAATTATTAACTGAATAAACCGCCGCAAACAATTGCCCCCGCTGCGCCCGCATTTGCAGTGCAATATCCCCTCTCAAAAGCCCCCCCTTAGTAAGGGGGGGTTGGGGGGGTTCTACACTCAAAAGCCCCCCCTTAGTAAGGGGGGGTTGGGGGGG
>JBOFTL010001309.1:0-3285 GCA_051652045.1 Microcoleus sp.
TCCAAACACTGACGGGGTGCTAGCAACGTCAGATCAACTAGCCGCCTTCGATTTTCCACTCGAAGCGATCGTGACTGTCAGCTCGGTTCCATCATTCGGAGGGGTTGATACAATTTTCACTCTGAAAAAATGGGGGCGATTTTATCAAGTTGATTCGCTGCTGAATTGCACTGCCGCCTACGCGGCAAACACGATCGTGACGATCAATCTTCCAACCTCGTTGCCGATCGCGTCTTCCGTTGTTGCGAAATATTTGCGGGCGCAAAACGTGACAACGGGAGCGATCTTGGACTGCCGCATCTCTCTTGTTGACGGATCCGGCTCAAGTGTCCCCGACGCTATTACGCTGCAATTTTTAAGTGCAATCAGCGTAGGGCAAAGGGTGAGGATTGCGGGCGCATGTTTCTTGTTTTAGCTAATAGCGGAGGTGGACTAACAATGCTTTACGTTGCGATCGCCCTTGCAACCCTTGCAGCCGCTTCTCTCGCTATCCTTGCTTGGATCTCGATCGAACTCACCAAAGACCCCTATGAATAGTACTATCAGCGCTGCGACCCTAGACGAGACCCATCGTGCGATCGGCCTTCGGGTTGTCGAACTTGCCCGATTGCGATCAGGAGAGTCGATCGCCGACTTTGCCTCATAGAAATAGCACGGTATGCGGGAAACTCAGAGCGACCAGCGGAAGCGCCTCTTTAGAGCTGAGAGGCAAGCGACACGCGGCACTTCAGTGCCCGTATTCTTCCTAGTTAGTGCTGTGGTGTGGATCTTCAATATACCTCCGGATCGCTTCACTGCTGACGTTTCCCGCTGTGCTCACAAAATAGCTGCTTGTCCACAGCGAAGGGAGTTTGAGTAGTTCTGGGAACTCAGCTCGAAGAAAGCGGCTAGAACGCCCCTTAAACGCCTTGATTACGAGGTGAGGAGTATCAGTCGGTTTGACTCCTACAAATAGGTGGACATGATCGGGAGCTACCTCAAGCGCTAAAATATCCCATCCCTTCTCCGTAGCTAAAGCCTGAAATATTTCCCGGCAACGTTTCGGAATCCCGCCTACCAACACTTTCCGCCTGCGTTTTGGGATAAAAACGAAGTGATAATTTAGCAGGAATTTAACGTGGTTATGGGAGTACCATTCTTCTGTATGTGTTTCCTCAAGATCCGCCTCTTTTTTTTGTCTAGACTTAGACACTCTTTCGGGATTCCCCATATCGTTTAATGGCGGCTTCAAAGATCGAATAAACTCGGTTTCGATCGAGTGAAGATCCACGGAGCTATTAGTATACAACCAAGCAATTTTCACGCCTTCAATCCCATTAAGAGATTTGAACTTATGATGCCGTCCCCACCGCTTCTTAACATCCGAACTTCTGCCAACGTACTGCACCACCCCATGAGCATCGATCGCGAAATAAATTCCTGGCTTACAACCGATCGTCGATGTCGCGTCTAACGGAGTCCAAGGGAGGGATGAGAGATCGGTGCTTAGTAGTGATTCCATGGTTAAAACAAATTACTTGACATCCATCATTGTAGTTGATAGTATATAGGAAGTCAACTAAGTAAAGGAAAACCGACATGACCGCTAAAGAGCAAATCGCTGACAAGATTTTTAATGAGTTCGACAGACTCGGTGTTTCTACAAACCAAGACGCATATTCAGGCTTGATGTGCGATTACCAGTCTTTGCTGAAGGAGGGTGAACCTGACGTAATTGTAGTGAAAATCTACGACGATCAAGCTGACACCTTATACGATGCCCAGAAAGTCCTAGGTTTTGTTGAAACTTTAGAATCAGCGTCTTTAGTTCCCGACGAGGCTCAAAATATCTGGAATCTTATTCGTGAGTTTGAGGTCTAAGATGCCTCACGGATGCCAGCAAAACTTGCTGCATTTGGACAAAGATACTCAGGCAATCCTTGAGTATCTTTGCTCTGAGTCCAACAAGCTCCACAACTGCACGGTCTACTATGCGCGTCAAATCTGGTTCAAGACTCGAAAATTCGTTACAGGTTTCGACCTCGTGAACGAGATGAACCGGAATCGCCACTTTCAGGCAATGGCTAACGAAATATCGGTTCAGACCTGCATTGCTGTGGGTGAATCGGTCAAATCTTTCTCAAAGCTGCTCAAAAAAGCAGCCAAGGGAGAGTTAGACCAGAAGCCAAAATTCCCCAACTACCGCAAGCCCGGAATGCACCTAATCGCCTTCCCAAAGCGCTGTCTAAAACTCGCAGGAAATCAAATCCGATTTCCGCTGGGACTTCAGATTAAGGCATGGTTTGGGGTGAAAGAATTCTTTCTGCCAATGCCGTCAAACCTCGATTTTTCGGCTATCCGAGAGGTGCGAATCCTCCCCCGTAACGGTTGTCTGTACGCTGAATTTGTCTACAGCGTTGCATCAAAACAAGCTGATCTAGACCCTGCGAAAGTGCTGGGATTAGATCACGGCCTGAATAACTGGCTAACGGGTGTAAGTAATGTTGGGACGAGCTTTGTGATTGATGGCAAACATCTAAAATCGGCAAATCAATGGTACAACAAATCAGTTGCACGATTGATGGATGGCAAAGATAACGGCTATTGGTCAAAACGACTTGCTAGATTGACTGAGCGTCGAAATAGACAGATGCGCGATGCGGTGAATAAAGCTGCGCGAATCGTGGTCAACCACTGCCTAGAAAACAAAATCGGCGCTATCGTTTTTGGCTGGAATAAAGGTCAAAAAGATGGTGCAAATATGGGCAAAAAGACAAACCAAAAATTTGTTCAAATCCCTACAGCACGACTGAAAGAACGGATTAAGCAACTATGCGAGGTCTACAGTATCCAGTTTCTAGAAACCGAAGAATCCTATACCTCAAAGGCAAGTTTTCTCGACTCTGATTCTCTCCCCAAATACGGTGAAAAACCCGAAGGCTGGGATCCATCAGGTAAGCGGGTAAAGCGCGGGTTGTATCGGGCTGGCAATGGATGGAAAATCAATGCGGATTGCAACGGTGCTTGCAATATAATCCGCAAAGTAGCGATGATGGCGGGTTTCGACTTGTCCGGAATCAGTAGAGGCGACTTGACAGCGCCTTTGAAGTTCAAATTCTGGACTCCTCAAGAATCTCAGTCTCTTTAGAGCTGAGAGTGTCAAAAACCCTCCATTTCCTGCTCCGCCACTCTGCCAAGGGTGGCTTTTTCATGGCAAATCTTTCCATGTTCCCAAACCACTCGAAACTCAGGTAGCACGAGGCGTGGTGCGGGTTGTAGCGTTTTTCAGCCTCACAGCCTCTAGCT
>JBOFTL010001310.1:0-6503 GCA_051652045.1 Microcoleus sp.
CGTTGGAGTTGGCGCGGGCGTTGGAGTTGGTGCGGGTGTTGGAGTTGGCGCAGGCGTTGGTGTCGGTGTCGGTTCCGGAGTTGGAGTTGGCGTCGGCGTCGGCGTTGGAGTTGGCGCAGGCGTTGGAGTTGGCGTCGGCGTTGGAGTTGGCGCGATCGGAAAATTGATAGCAGCTACAGTCGCGCTAGCCGGTGCGATCGCGCCGAGGTTATCAGTGGCACTATAGGTGAAATTTGCTCCCGTAAAACCTGCTGTCGATTGGAAAAATAACTGCTGAATCTCTGTTGGCGTCAAACTTTGACCCGCGCTGACAATCCGCCCTCCCGTGGCCGGGTTGCCCAAAAATATCAGCCCTTCCGTTGCCGCAGGAACAGTGTTGATGGTGAAAGACGCGATCGCACCGTCGGGGTCAGTTGCGCCCAAGCCCGCGATCGGGGCGATGCTGCTGGGAGGAATTGCTAGGTTGATGTTTGCTACCACCGGGGGTTGATTCGGCGGCGGCAGCAGTACCGCAACAGTGGCAGTAGCGGGGCTAGCGGCACCGCGATTGTCGGTGGCGCTGTAAGTAAAACTCGTGCCTGTAAAGCCCGCTGCCGATCGGAAAAATATTTGCCCTATTTGAGTTGGAGTCAGGGTTTGACCGAGGCTGATACCAGTTCCTCCAGCGCTGGGATTGCCTAAAAATACAGCACCTTGCTCTGCTGGCGGGACGGTAGTAACAGTAAAAAATGCGATCGTCCCGTCCGGATCTGTCCCTCCCAAACCCGCGATCGCAACTGTACCGTTGGGTGCAACGATCGCGTTCGCGTTGTTCGCCACCGGCGGTTGGTTCCGTACAGGCGGAGTCGGGGACGGAATGTTGACAGCAGCTACCGTAGCGCTAGCAGGTGCGATCGCGCCTCGATCGTCGGTGGCACTGTAACTGAAATTTGCCCCTGTAAAACCGCCGGTTGATTGGAAAAATAACTGCCCGATTTGAGTTGGAGTAAGGCTTTGACCTGCGGTAACTCCCACCCCACCCGTGGCAGGATTGCCCAAAAATATTATCCCTTGAGTTGGGGCGGGAATGGTGTTGATGGTGAAAGACGCGATCGCACCATCGGGATCAGTTGCGCCCAAGCCCGCGATCGGGGCAATGCTGTTTGGAGAAACTGCCAGATTGACGTTTGTTACCACCGGTGGTAAGTTCGGCGGCGGCAGCAGTACCGCCACGGTTGCGGTAGCGGGACTGGCGGCACCGCGATTGTCGGTGGCGCTGTAGGTGAAACTCGTGCTTGTAAAACCTGCTGCTGATTGGAAAAATATTTGCCCGATTTGCACCGGAGTCAGGGTTTGGCCGACGCTGACACCAGTCCCGCCAGCACTGGGATTCCCTAAAAATACCGCGCCTTGGGCTGCTGGGGGGACGCTGGTAACGGTAAAAAATGCGATCGTCCCATCTGGATCTGTACCTCCCAAACCCGCGATCGCAACTGTACCGCTGGGCGCAACGATCGCATTGGCATTATTAGCCACCGGCGGCTGGTTGGGAGGCGTTGGTGTGGGTGCCGGCGCGATACTGGTGCCAACAGTTGCGCTGGGAACGCTGCCGTTATTGTTACCGGGATTCGGATCGGTAGTTGTAGAAGTGCTCCTCGCCGTATTGCTGACTGTCCCCGTCGCCGGCAGTGGAAAACTCACGGTTTTGACGACGGCCAAACCCTCGGGTAAGCTAGCCACCGGTGGAAAGGTGACAACGCCCGTTACCGGATCGTAGGTTCCGCCGTCGGAGGCTGTAACTCCCGTCAAACCGGGAATAATGCTGTCCGTGACGGTAACGCCAGCAGCGGTATTCGGCCCTAAGTTTTGAGTGAGGATGGTGTAAGTAACAGTCGATCCGGGAGTGGCGGTGGCAGGGCCTGTTTTGGTGGTAACAATGTCGGCATTGCCCGCAACGCTGGTGGTGACAGTGGATGAAGTTCCTGAACCGTTGTTATTGCCGGGATTAGGATCTGGGGTGTCGGAAGTGCTCCGGGCAGTATTGGCGACTGTCCCCGTGGCGGGTACGGTGAAGCTGATGGTTCTGGTGGCGCTGCTGCCGCTGGCTAGGGAGGCGATCGCACTCCATGTCACGAGGCCTGTAACGGGGTTGTAGGTGCCGCCGTCGGAGGCGCTGACTCCTGTCAAACCGGGAATGATGCTGTCGGCGATCGCAACGTTAGTTGCAGGGCTCGGCCCGCTGTTAGTGGAAGTAATTGTATAGGTTGCAGTCGATCCGGGAGGTGCGCTGGCGGGGCCGGTTTTGACTGTTGCGACATCGGCGATGGCGGTAAATGTGGTGGTGACTGAAGATGAGGGCCCCGAACCGTTATTGTTGCCGGGAGTCGGATCTGACGTATCTGAAGTGCTGCGGGCGGTGTTGGTGAGATTGCCACTGGCGGGTACTGTCACGCTGACGCTTCTGCTGACGCTGGTGGTGGGAAGGATCGCTGCGATCGCGGGAAATGTCACAATTCCTGTAACTGGGTTGTAAGTGCCTCCACCGCTAGCGCTGACTCCTGTTAAGCCGGGAATCAGGCTGTCAGTGATGACTACGTTGGTGGCGGGATTCGGGCCGCTGTTGCTGGCGGTAATCGTGTAGGTGACGGTAGAACCCACGGTACCTGTGGCGGGACCTGTTTTGGTGGTAACTACGTCGGCACTGGCGATGTTTTGCGAGATTTCAGTAGTGACTCGGGCTGATGGCTGAGCACCGCTGTTGTTTGCCGGTGTGGGGTCGATCGTGCTGGCGTTGCTGTATGCAATATTGGTTATCGAACTCAATGTGGTCGGTACCGCTACAGTTAAAGTGCGGGTAACGCTTTCTCCGACAGCTAAAGTGGCAATTGTCGGCCAAATAACTACTCTGGTGGCTGGATCGAAAGTGCCGCCTCCACCTGCGCTGCTGAAGGTTGCGCCTGTGGGTAGCACATCCCGGATTACGATATTTTGAGCTGGATTCGGTCCGTTATTTCGGGAAGTAATCGTGTAAGTAATGCTGCTACCGGCGGTGGCAATTGTGGGGCCGACTTTTGTGGTGGCAATATCTGCTTGAGTTGCCGGAGTATCTAAGGTTTCGATCGACAACGTGCGCACGTCGTGAATGTTGGTTGCGTCTCCCGTTGAAGCGGCAAAACCGAATTTGAAAGTCGGCGGTACTGGTCCGTTTACTGTTGCTAAGTTGGGAATGTCGATGAGAGTTTCGCCGAGGTCAAAAGAGTTATTGTTGTTGTTATCGAAGCTAACTGTGAGGCGATTTGGCGTTACCGAAGTAGGCGGCTGCAAAATAATTTGCACTCTTCTTCTGGCTTGTTCTCGATTGCTGGTAATGATGTTATTCGGCCCGTTTGGAGGCAGGGGATTTACGGTATCGCGAATATTATCTACTCCTCCCGGCAAGATTGTGGAAGTTAGAAATTGATATCCTGTTGCTTCGCGCCCCCGAAGCGTTACAGAGTCTTTGATAGTTCCGGGAATTCCGCCGATGCGCCCTTGAGTGGGATTGGAAAAATTGCCAAATTCATCAAATCCAATTCCTAAATAACCTCCTACTAATCCTGGGGTATTGGTATCTGTATTTTGAGCGTATCCCAGGGAACCTCCGTAGCCTCCGGCTTGTGTTGGTGTCGCCGTACCGTCGATCAGAAAGAAACTCGTACCGTCGCCAGTGGGATTGTTCACAAAAGGTGATGTGCCGTTGTAAGCAAATAAGTCAAAGACTATTTTGATGCCGCTGGTGGCTGGAATCGCATTGTTGTAAATGACAAATGTTGATTGATCTCCCAAATTTGAACTCAATCTTAAAGCCCCGCTTCCCGGATTGTCGATGTTTAAACCGGGAAAAATTCCCGATCCGGTTCCTGATGTTAAAGCCGGACTTTGTGACGTGCCGCTGACTCCAAATATCCAAGGCCCGACTAAGGTTCCGTCTTCAAAAGTTTCGTCTACTAAGGCAGCGAGGACGCTGCTGTATCTTCCCAGGGTTTGTGTGGCAAATGCTATTGCTGTTTTTATTTGTCCTGTTCTGATATTTAACTGCCAGTTTCCGCCTAATCTGTCACAGCCAATTAGATTACTTGATGCTGCTATGTTGGCACCTGTTACTTCTCTAAGCCGTTGCAGTAATTTTGCACCAGATTTTCCCGCCCCAGCCCTGCAAGCTAATAATAAAATATCGGCTGTTTGGCTGAAGGAATTACGCCAATTTTGTAACTGCCGATCGTACTTGAATAAGTTGCGATCGCTCAGTGCAGTTGACCCGATTTGCACCCAACCCGGCCTCCCGTGGGCTACTATTTGCAAGCTGGTAATGGCGGTCCGCACAGCTAAAATTTTAGTAATTTGTTCTACGCCGTCAAGTGTCGGATCGAGTATGATTACCTCGGTTTCTGGGATGACTCCGCTAGCTAGATGCTGATAGTTTTCTACTCTCGAATCGATGCAAACTAAATGTTTTTGTTTGGGGCTGCAAGGGGCAATATTTTCTGATGTAGCAGCCTGCATCTTCAGGGGGGATTTGCCTGCAAACATCTTTAAAACGAGAGATTGTTTAATGCCATTTATGTTGCTGCGATCGCCACTTAATTTTGGCATTTGATAAGAATTGCTGGCTTCAAGTGTTTGCATAATAGTGATGTCTCCCTGAGTTGTTAATTGACAAGTTTTGAGCTAATGTCCTATGGTAAATTCACTTTGACAGCTAGAACGCAGGACTTACGCATCAAATGTTTTAAAAAACCCTATGTAGAGCAGTAAACCGCGTAGGTGCGCACCCCACAAATAGAGTCTGTGCGTAAGTCATGGAACAGATACCTGCGACATTAACTATGGAAAAATTAACGATTTTGCCAGAATACAGTCGTGGAAAA
The DNA here is from genome assembly GCA_051652045.1 of Microcoleus sp. GTDB lineage: Bacteria > Cyanobacteriota > Cyanobacteriia > Cyanobacteriales > Microcoleaceae > Microcoleus. The sequence continues at coordinate 4,887 of JBOFTL010001310.1, forward strand.
TCGATGCTTCACCCTTGAATTTACAATCGTAGAGTCGATCTTAAATCCGGGGTAGTAACCCTTTTATTCCAATCGCCTGCTTAGCACGGAATTTTCTTTAAAAGTAGCCGTTTCAACTGCAAAATGATGTCGAATAATCAATGGGTAATGACCCGGATTTAAGGGGTAACACGATCTCCGGCAAATCACCCACGATCGTTTCGTAGTAAGGGCTTTAGTCCCGATCCGCGATCCTCGTCAGGACTTGGGTCATTACTACAAACAATTTTTATTGCGGGCAATCGATCGGAGATCGTATAAGCTGGCAGTCAGAAACCAGATTTTTGCCAAAAATCTTGCGCAATAATTCACAGATTCAGTAAAGAACCCGGCTTCTGCGATCGAGATTCGTTCGGGAATGATAACTTTGGTGAAAACAGCAGTTAATCCGCTATAAATTACCAGTAATTCAAGGGTTTGTAGTGGGGACTTAAGCCCGCTGTGATGTTGCGGAAGGGAGTCCGCACTACAAACTAATGTTACTGCCACCAAGCGACTGGACTTGAGAGCGACTGTTTAAGGAGCCACTCTATAAATAGAGCGATACGCGCAGCATTTCACTCCGATCGATAGCGGAGCAGCCCATTTTTTAGGTAAGTGCTGTAGTTTCTATTAACTGCGAAATTTTCATTACAAACATCTTCCTATAGTAGCATTTGCTTAAGAGAAAATTCATTTGAAGGCAAGACTTGCCCCCTCGCCCGATACGGTTACAATCGTGATGGCAAAAGAGGTAAATTGCAGATTGTATTTGGATTGATGTGCGATCGGTCTGGATGCCCGATCGCGATTGAAGTATTTGAGGGCAATACAGCAGACCCAACAACCCTTGCCAATCAAATTACCAAACTTAAAGAAAGATTTGGCATTGCCAAAATCATTTGGGTGGGCGATCGAGGTATCATCTCTTCAACCACAATTCAAAAACATTTTCCAACCACCGACGATCGCAGTTTCGATTGGATTAGCGCCGGGGGTGCGGTACAAATCCGCAGCCTCGTCGAGCAAGAATCGATATAATTATGTCATTGCAAATGCAGTGAAGCAATCTTAAAGCCAAGTTGCACCATTACAATGCGTAATTTCTGTAGAAGTTGTTTAATGATTTAAGAAAACAATGCCATGCTTGAATTAAATAAAATCCAATCCATTGCCGAATCTTATGCTCCACAAGAGCTATTTGCTGCTTTAGTTTGGCAGCGCCAATTCAATGAATTTAATGGTGAAGAAGTCATTACAGACCTTGCTAAACACCCTTCATTATGGGCAAGCTTCATATTCTCAAAGCCCATTTTTGCACCCGATGAGAAAGGTTTAAGCTTTCATGGCGTAATCGATACGCTGTTAGCAATGGCAAATTATCGCCCCATGCCAGAAACTAGCATTATCCATTTTATTCCCTACCCAGCCGACACACTTTACTTACTAACAGAAAACCGAGATACAACCGTGTCTCAGCTTGTAGATTTCGGTAAAAAGTGGCGGGCTGACTCAGTTGAAGTATGCGATGGAAAAAATGAGGAGTATGGCTGGCAACTCAAACGTCGGTTAATAGCTAGACTAGAAGGAACACTTTGG